>CAYOCN010000038.1:0-5572 GCA_964402525.1 uncultured Candidatus Saccharibacteria bacterium
TATCTAAAGTACCTGCAATAGTTAAAGTATTACCAGAATCAAATTGATCGCTTGTATCAGATCTCAAAAAGGAAGTGGAATCTATAGAATCCAAAGTACCTGCATTAGTGGCAGAAGTTGCAGTTGTAGCAGTGTCCGCATGTTTAGCGTTAAATGCATAAGGAACCGCGGTTAATTTTTTACGACCATTAACATTAAATGTTTCGGAACCAGTAGTATTAGGGTTGTAACTAGAAGTTCCATCTCCATCTTTATCAAACTCCACTTCAATCCACAAGTCACCTTGAAAAATTGCGTCAGTGGCACTGTTTTGGTAACAATCTGCAAAAGTATTGCTACCACCACAGGTAGAACCATCTAACACTAAATTGAATATTCCATCGTTGTCGTACAACTCTTTGTTATAAAGTACTTGTTGCCACTTTAAGTGTGTCCCGCTTAAAGATGCATCATCATAAATATTTACTCTAAAATCACAAGTATCCGCACCACTTGTTTGCACACAACTGGCATCGGAATTTGTAAGATTTGTTCCGTTAGAATTTACTATTTTGCCTTGAAACGTGAAGGATTCGTTTATAGCGGCAAATGAGGGTAAAAGGGTAGAAAATAGGAATAGGGGCACCATCACAAGCAGGGACACTATAAATAACTGTCTTATGGCAGTGCTTAACAGCTTCATTTTTATTTAACTTTCGCTACGACGTCTAGCATTCTTATTACTATTAATTCTAGCCTAAAAAGGGGTATCTGAGAACAAATATTATGCAAACAAAGCAGTCATTAAAAAGGTCACTATATCAACCTTAACTACCAGTTTATCATTGAAGAAATTTTTGACATTTTTTTGTACTTCAGAAGTGTAAACTTTTTGGTTGAAAATGTTGTAAACAGCCACCTTATACCTACCTGGTTCCGTGTAAAAAACATAGTGAGCATTTTTATCAGAAAATTGAGGATTTGAAAAACCAAATGCTTTAGAGTAATCGTATAGTAACCAGTCATTAACCCCTTTGTTAAAAGAAAAAAGTTCTACGCGGGAACTACTAAAGGGAATTGTTTTATTTATATTAAATAAATTTAACAAAAAATTAAACGAGCCATTGTAGGTCGCTAGGAGCTGTCCGCGAGGTCGGACATTCACAATCTTTTCTAAAGTGTCTACGGTACCGTTTTCGTTTAAAAACTGCAATATAAATCGGTATTGCCCAACGTCGGCAGGAGATATAAAAACTTTCTCAAAATTATTTTCTTTAAAAAGCACTCTTTGGTTGTTAAAAGAAACTAAGGAACCCGTTAGATTTTTTTCTGTGGACACACTAATTTTAAATTCCATATCCACAACGGTATCAATCACAAAAGTCTCACCATATAAATCGATAGGTTGTTGCTGGGCAGTTCCTATGGAATAAGAAACATTAATACTCCCATGATCATTTTTAACTAAAGGATTAGTTCCATTTTTAATTTCATCGCCATCGGAAAAGCCATCTAGATCTGTATCAAAAAAATTTGGATTGGTTTTATATTTAAAAATCTCATCATAATCATTCAGTCCATCCAAATCGGTGTCTGAAGAATTGGGATTGGTTTTATATTTAAAAATCTCATCATAATCGTTTATACCATCACGATCTGTATCAGGGTCATGAGGATTGGTACCGTAGTGTTTTTCTCGAATGTCTGATAAACCATCCCCATCCGAATCTGTAGGAGATTCTTTTTTGGGAGGAGAATATGAAGAAACCACACCATCATCTGCAGGATTTAAGGGATCCGTTCCGTTTAAAACTTCGTCACCATCATTAACACCCCCACTATCTGTATCAGCAACAATAGGATTTGTACCTCGATTATATTCTTCCAAATTTGTAAGACCATCTAAATCATTATCTAAGGAAGCATCCGCAGCATTATTTGGATTTAAACCATAAGTTTGTTCCCACGTATTAGGCATTCCATCAGAATCCCAATCATCGGTAACAACAGCAGAAACAGCAGTGGCAGCAGAAACACTAAATAAAAATGTGGAACAAACGAAAGTGGCAATTAAAAAGGCAAAACGGTTCATCTATCTAAACCTCCTCTTCAGGAGATTTTTTGAAAGACAAAATAACACGCCATGTAACAAAAGCCGATAACAATAAACCAAACAAACAGACACATAAAAATTTTATAGGGATTAACCAAAAATGTGTAGAACCTTGAAGTTGATAATTTTTATCGAGGGCACCATATTTGGAAACTAAAGAAACTTCAATTTTACCCATAGGCGGAATTAAACCAAGCTTTTCCAATTTAAACGAATCAGTAAGTTTTCTAACGGGAGATTCGGGAAGCACAGAGCTTTGAGTGAAATTAAAGGGTATTGCCTTTTGTGCAAAAAATTTACCACCAGATAAGAAAAAATAACCCGTAGGAATTTCATGAACAGTACCTGTATTTTTTATAGAAGAGAATAATTCAATTAAAGGATATTCAGAAAAATATATTTTTTTAGAAGGACTTAAATTAACTAAATTTAAGTTTTCTTGTACATCTCCAGGAACTGTAACCAAAACTAAAGAAGCAACTCGTGCAACAGTATCGATATCGGTAGATTGTGCAGACGCATTAGGTTTTTCCGATTGAATAAAAACTCCTGCATAGTGGCCTCCTGATTCAGCTTCTTGCGGAACGCTTATTGTGACCTCAAAATCTTTAAAACCACCTACATCAATTTCAATTGGATCCTTAGGTAGAGTTAACCAGGTGGATAAAGAATATTTATTAACAACATCAACAGACTTTTCTAAAAATTCTGGAAAACCATAATCTCCAGAAACTTTAAAATCTTGAGAAGTAATATAAAAAGTTTTTTTTGTATCCGAAAAGTTACCTACTCTAAATTTTTGTGTAAAAGTTTTTCCTTTTTCTAAAGTTACATTAACTTTTGTTGGAGAAAATTCTACTTTAAAGGATTGTGCAAAAGAAAATCCTGTTAAAACAAGACTTGTTAGGAAAACAGTTAAAAAACAAAAATAAGATCTACTTTTCATATAAGTTAATTATTTGTTAAATAAGGGGCAGTGTCAACAAAACAGCTATTAAAATCACTATGGTGTAGTCACCAAGGTAGCAGTAATAGTATCGGAATAATTACCGGATGGAGTAAGATCACTGGAAGTAGCAACATAATTCACATCAACAGTAGCACTACTTTGTGGTCCCGAGGTTGTTGCAACAGTTGTTGCAGAAGCTGGAATAGCTTGATGGGGCGTTGCGTAACTACCCGCTATAGTAAAATTAGAAGCAGCATCTAAAGAGATACCATAACATTCTGTACCCGCAGCACAGGCAGAACCTGAAGCAGCTGTCCAAGAGTGAGCACCATTATATAAACCATTAGAAGTACGCGCAAGTTGAAGAGCTAAACCATCCGTAACATTAGAACTCAATGTATAAGTTTGATCCGTTGTGGCCACAGGGGCACTCGAAGGTGTAATCACCCCCAAAGCAACAGTAGTTGTATCAACCGTTAGAGTAACCGTATCTAAAACTTGTGCAGTAACATTAGTTGTATTGTCAGAAGTTTTTAAAGCGACACCCCACTCATTATTAGTACCCCCAGAAGTATTGGTATTTATAGCAACAGCGTATTGAGCAGGAGTACTTACATCAGTGGATACAAAGTTAGTGGAAACTGCAACAATGTTTCCTGTATCTGTACAGCCTCCCGCATCAGTAACTGTAACTGTAACCGTGTGATCTGTTGTGGAAGCAGTAGCAGTAGTACCAACGCTATTACACGTTAAAGTAATATTACTACCAGCACCCACAGTAACATCAGAAGGAAAAGTAAAAACAATAGTGTCACTTTGAGCTAAAGCATTAGCAGAATCAAAAGTAATAGTTGTGGTACCTGTTACATCTGTCCATGTTCCAAAATTAAGAAGAGGAGCCGCGTTAGCTTTTACACTAAGGAAAGGTGATACAAAAAGCATCAATAAACTTAAGGTAGTAAGGGAAGATATAACACGTTTGGCAAATAACTTATTATCCATAATGAATCAATATTACTTTTTTGTCTGTTAGGAAGTCAACAATTTAATTTAGATGTTTACCATTGTGGATAACTCGTGATACAGTTTTAGATAGTACTGCCCCAAACATAAATTCCTTAATAAATAAATGTTAGAAGAACAAAAAGTTAATTCAAGTGAAAAAGCTGAAATTCTTTGGAAGAAAGTTTTAGGAGATATTTCAGTAAAAATGACAGAAGCTCAATACAATGGGTTAATAACTCAATTGGTACCACGAGAATTAACTGAAACCACTTTAATAATTGCTTGTAATAATCCTTTTATAAAAGCCAACGCCCAAAAATATAAAACACTGTTAGAAACTTCGGTAAGCCTTTTAGAAAAGAAGCCTTACAAAATAGAAATTAACGTAGAAAAAGGGTTGGAAGTTAAAAATCCTAAAGGTACCGCACCAAAGGAAAAGAAAACAGATACACAAAAAATCCCAACAATAGAAACACATTCCCTATTTGAAAATCCTAAAGACCCAAACGACTTTTTAAAGGAAAAACAAAAAAAATCAGGATTACATCCAAAATTTACTTTTGAAAATTATTTAATGGGAGATAACAACAAACTTGCGTGTGCAATAGCAGAAGCGGTGGCAGAAAAACCAGGGGAAGCCTACAATCCTGTTTTTATTTATTCAGGGGTTGGACTTGGAAAAACACATTTATTACAAGCTATTGGAAACAGAATTCTTAAAAAGAAACCTGGAACTAAAGTGGTTTATACAACAGGTGAAACATTTACCAACGAGTTAATTGAAGCAATTCAAAATAATAAAAGCAGGGGTGGAAAATATACTTCCAATGAATTTAGAGACAAATTTAGAAAGGCGGACGTTTTTTTAATAGACGATATTCAATTCATTGCGGGACGCCCTTCCACACAAGAAGAATTTTTTCACACATTTAACGCACTACATATGGAACAAAAACAAATTGTTATTACATCGGACAGACCCCCAAAAGATTTTGACAAAATAGAAGATCGTATAACTTCAAGATTTAACAGCGGAATTATTGTAGATATTCAGGTACCTGGTTATGAAATGAGGTCAGCGATACTAAGAAAGAAAAGAGATTCGAACAAAGATCCTATTTCTGATGATGCCATAAGTTTTATTGCCGAAAATGTTGAATCAAATGTAAGAGAAATGGAGGGTGCTTATTTACAGGTACTAACTTATGCAAAGGCAAATAACATAGAGGTAACAAAAGAAGTGGCAGCTAATGCTTTAGGAAAGACTTTAAAAGAAAAAATCACAAAAAATGTAAATATTAACGATATCTTAAAAGCTGTTTGCACATATTATTCTGTAAAAAGTGTGGACATAAAGGGTAGTAGAAGAACCAAAGATTTAGTGTTACCTCGACAAGTAGCCATGTATTTAATAAAAGAAATTACAAATACACCTTTAATGTCTATTGGAGATTTTTTGGGCGGAAGAGACCACACCACAATAATGCATGGTATAGGAAAAGTAGAAAATGAAATGAGACAGCTAG
>CAYOCN010000039.1:0-5527 GCA_964402525.1 uncultured Candidatus Saccharibacteria bacterium
GGTCAAACTCGTACGGCTTGAAGGCTTGGAAAAACGCATGCCGCGCGAATTGTCCTGGCCGATGGAAAGGATTTTGCTCAATTTGAGCATACAATCTTAGTAACGGAAAACGGATATGAACTCCTCACTGATGGACGAATTGCTTAAAAAATTTGATCAGCTTTATGCTAACAAGAAGTTTTTTAATTTCTTAGTTGCAGTATTAGTTATTTTTGGACTATTTTTAGTTGCAGGTATCCTATTTCCTACTTTTGTTTCCATTATTTTAAATATTCTTTGGATTACCCTTTTAACTGTTGTTTTAATATTTTTTCTTATCGGTGTTTTGGTAATTGTGGGACTAAGAAAAGAAGCTTCTAGAATTTTAGACATACTACTAGAGGGTTCTTTAACTTTAGTTGATTTTATAAATTTTGCTAAAGAATTATGGAAAAGATTTTTAGAACTTGTTAGAGAATTTTTGTTATATGCGGCTGCTGTTTTAGCTTATTTAGCCAATTTATTAATATACATAATCTTACTTTCAATATATAAATTTGTTGGAAGATCCTACGATGTTGTGTTTTTAACTTTTGTTATTACCATTAGTCTTACTTCTATAGTAGCCTTTTTAACTAAACCAAAGTTTGAATTAATAAATTTAACATCATGGAAAGCCAAATTTAAACACTTATTTATGCGTGGTTTTATCGATGGCTTTGAAGTTATTTTGTTTTTATTCTTTTTAACCATGGATAGTACATCCATATTCTTTTTCCCAAATAGTTTAAATGTCCCATTGAGAGCGGCTTTAGGTAACTACGACTTAATGATTCGTGGGTTTGTCTATTCTGATCACTTAAAAGTTACTACCATTATTATTATTGTGGCGGTTTTCACTGAAATAGTGAGAAATGCTCTACGCGTGGTATTTACCGCCCGTATGTATTACAAACAAGAAAGTTCCATAACTGAAGATGGTGTTCGTGTTTCGTGGGCATCTAGATTTAAATCAGCACTAAGAAGAAGCTTTGGTGAGTTAAAAGATGACTTAATTGAGTTCGTTACGTACACAACCTTTTTATTTGCCGTGTTTATGTTATTTCCAAGATTAAAACTTTTAACATTGGCTACAGCTAGTGTAACAAGTTTATTTATGGATTTATTAATTCCTGGAAGATTGGTCCCAACACCTAGAACAGATTTAATATCAAAAATATTATCTAAAGCCTTTGGACTTAGAAAATCTTTGAAAGCTTAAGTTCTAATTCATGGGGAGTGTCAACTACAAATTCCTTGTTATGTTTTTCTAAAATCTCTTTGGTATTGTAACCCCAGCTTACAGAGATAACTTTAATACCTGTTTTTCTACAAGCCATAATGTCTCTTACTTCGTCACCCACGTAAACAACATTAGATTTATCAAAATGTTCTTTTTTAATTAATCTTTCTAAAACCACACCTTTTCCAAATAAATTTCTTTCGGTATGGAAAAAATCAAAAATATCCATCTTGTTACTTTCTATAAACTCATGAATATTTCTTCGTGAATTGGAACTAACAATTCCCACAACAAAACCCTGTTTTTTTAAAGATTCAATGAGTGCCACCATTCCTTTAAATGGTTTAATGTTATGAATTTCCTCACCAAGTTGACGTTTGACTAACCACGCCACAAAAGGTATTTTAATTTTGGAAATATCTAATTCTTCTATCAACTCAATTAATGGAAAATTTCTAAGCTTTTTTATTGTTTCATCATCAACATTTTTTATACCTAAAAATTTTGCGTGTTTTAACATGAGGTTTAATACAATTTCAAAGGTATCCGCAATGGTTCCATCAAAGTCAAAAATCACAACTTTCTTATTAATCATCATTGTTTTATTGTATCAAACCTTAAAGATTTAAGTGATTTTCGTAAAGTTTTATAATTAGGAATTGTTAATTTTACCAAGTCCCAAAAGCGAAAAGAATGATTAAATTCTTTTAAATGACACATTTCATGAACAATTACATAATTTATTAGATCGGGTTCTAGATATACAAGTCTATAATTAAAATTTAAATTTCCTTTAATAGAACAACTTCCCCATCGTGTTTTTTGATCTCGAATAGCTATTCTAAAATACGAAAATTGATAAAACTGATTAAAGTGAGCAAGCTGTTGTGTCACTATTTTTCGTGCTGTTTCTTTATGTTTTTGATAATTTACGTTTATTTTAGGTTTTTTTATGTATTTGCGTCTACGAATTAAAAAAGACAACATGTGATAAAAATAGCAAAATTACTGTAATAAATCTAATATAATATAAATACAACGCTGTTAGTATATAGGATCCTTATGATGTTAAACCGTGAGATCAGTAAAAGGTTGTTGTTGCTACTTATTATTATTGTAGTTGTATCTTTTAGTGTACACATTGGATTGGATGATAGCATAGCTATCTCAGGGGAAGTATTGGCTATGGAGTCACCAAAAACTGCTACCCTAGACTTATCCAACAAAAATATTCATTTACAACCTTTTAGTGGCTACAACAACGTCGATGACATTATTAAAAAGGAGCAATTGGGTAATCTCGAATCAACTAAGAATCTATGCGGTCCTACAACCCTAACAAATATTTTGGAATTAAGTGGTATTAACAATTTAACAGTAGGAAAGATTTTAAACACAGCAACCACGCAATCAAATAACAGCATGACTCCCTACCAATTTTTTAAAGAATTAGGTAATCTAGAAAAATCCTATAAAAGTTTTGAAATATCTAAAGATGAAAATTTAATTTTTGGTGGCCTTACTAATTCAAACGTTCCGGAAGTGTTTAGTTACGAGAAACTTAAAAGTATTTATCCTACGTTAAAAAAAGACGTATTTGGAAAAGGTGGCTTTTTAGCAGCTTTTATACGTAATCCAGAACTTGGTGGTCACTTTATAATTATCACTAACATGCAAAAAGACTCATCTGGTGATAATTACACAATGTCTATCGTTGATCCAATAACTGGGGTTAAAGATGTGACTTTATCAGAATATTGTTTTCCTCCATTAGCAATGATGGATAAGTTTCCAATTGATATTTATACAGGTATTATGGGTTTTAGAACAGTAATACTCATTCTATAAATTTTAGTGGTGGTATAATTTCCCAAATCAATAAAAACCTCCCAGTCGAAAATTCGAATTGGGAGGTTCCTAAGTCAAACGGCACAGTTATTATTTAAGCAAGCCACCCCATTCAACAAAAGTAAAACCATTTCTCACAAGTTTTGTTAAATTTTGAGGTTGTAGCTCAGTTTCAGGTTTTGACTCAAGTGCCTGATAATCAAGGAAAATTCTAAATACTGTGTCTGGTGTTGGTTTAACTGCCATTGGAACGAATCTGTTCATATCATTTGTTTGTAGAAACGAAACTCTATAATAGTTAGAATTTTCATTTAACATTTTTTGTACCCAATAGGAAGTCATATCAGCCTTTTCAGTATTATTAAGCCCCATTTCAGTTAATTTATCGTCCATAAACGTGGCTAAATTCTTTTTTTCTACGACCCAACCTTTATTTACACGTGGATATTCATTGCGTACAATAGTTCCTGCCCAATAAATATATGGATAAACTCCCGTTTTACAGGCATTGGCCGCATACTCAGAACCAGCATGTGTTACATCAATATCTTCACATTCGGTAGCTTGAGGTTGTAAATCAACTAAATTACCATTTGGATAAGCTTTAACATTCCAACCACCACTATAATTAGGAATTTGTGTTGTTAACTTAACTTCTGTTGCAAATTTCACACTGACATCTGTTGGTGTTGTTGGATATAAATACACTACAGGCTTTCCACAATCACCAGGAAGTTCGTAATCATATTCTACAAAAACTATCCACCTACCCCAAAAATCTTTCATAAATAAAAGCGGCATTTTGGAAATATATTGAGGTACGGTTGGTTGCACTTTATCGGGATTACTATACTGAAAGGAATCTGCGTATAAATCTATCTTTTTTCCATAGGCAAGTGTGTACAATGGGTGACTTTTATCTTTTAAAGAAAATAGTTTAAATCCATTTACAGTACCAACCTCAACAAAATCTGTATCACTAACATTTTTCAATGATGGGGTTGCATAGCCTCCCCCACAACCACCAGGAAATGCAGTATCGTACTTATCAAAATAACTTCCCTTTGGAGTAATAGCGGAGCCGCTAAATCTCATGTTAGGTAAATCTGGGTATTCCTCAGTTTTTAATTGATTTTTATAAATTTCATAATTTTTGGTTGTGGCTACAGTATAAGAAACCCCAAGACCTACAGTATCGACAACAGAAACACTAGTGTCACCGCCTATATATTTTTCTGAAATATCATTTTCCGTTTTATCTTTTCCTTTAAGATCTTTAGCGTTGGGATTTACATAAGGGGCACTATTGTAAAATTTTACATTAGAATCTTCAAAAGATAATTTTGTATCTTTTGTGAAGTCTGTAATAAGAACTGAAGTATAAATATCATAACCTTCTTTTGTTTTTTCTTTAGAATCAACGCTTTCCGAGAGTATTTCTCGTTTAAATAAAATAAAGTCATCATTAAGTTTAATAACTTTGGGATGTACCATATCTAAATCAGCGATTCCAGTAACTTTGGCTTTATTTAAGCTGTAGTAAGGATTTCTATAGTCGTTTTCAGGGTATTTTGCCGCATCAGCTGCATTTCCGTTCACAACATATGTTTTGTTATCTTTGGTAGCAAAGATATACGTGGAAGGACCAGCAGGACCTAAAGGTTCTTGAACCACCACAATTCTTTTATAACCTTTGAAATCACCACTGTTATAAGTACCTGCTTCGTAATACTTTGTGGCTGGCCATTCTTCTTTGGATAAAACCATATCGGAATTTGTAAAATCAAAAAGTTCCAAATCTTTTGCAAGTAAACTAATATTTCCTGTTAATAATGTTTTGTCACCTGAAGTTGTTGTAGTTATGAGATCTTTGAGTTTGTCTGTAACAGTTTCACCATTCTTGGGTTTTAGTAAAGGAAAACTTAAGTAACCTAGTAAGCCAACTAACACCAATACTATTAGGGAAAGAAGGATTTTTAATTTCATACTTAGATTATATTACGAAAAGTCTACTTCGGGGTAATCTGCTCGAATTTCTTTCCAAAACATATCAGAAAGATTTGTCGAAAAGCTGGAATAACGGGTTGTTTCAGTTTTAGAACAAAGAAGATTTTCATTTTGTCCAATTACACGTAAAACTTTTTTTTGTATATCTCTAAACTCTTCTGTTTTACGATCGGTATCTTTTAAAGAATCAAATAACGCTTTGTTGTATTTAATCATTTCTTGATATTGTTTTTTGTATTTTGGAGTTGCCATAATTTAGTATAAACCGTGTTCATTGAAACATTTTACGTATTTTTTATCAAAATTCATTATATGTGTGAATATCCAGTCATCTAAAAACTGAATAGTTTCAAAGATAATACTTAAATCTCTTTTTTCATCGTATCTATTTTTTAATTCCGCTATTTTATC
>CAYOCN010000040.1:0-5523 GCA_964402525.1 uncultured Candidatus Saccharibacteria bacterium
ACTGCTGGAATAATCTTTTCGGGCACTTCCCTATCTCCGGCCTTATTTCCATACTCGTTTTTTACCACTTCAGCTAACGCGTTTAAGCGTGAATCGGGTACATCAACTACTCCAATATTTGGCTCAATTGTGGCAAAAGGATAATTAGCCACCAAAGCAGCTTGTCGTTTTAATAAGGCGTTAAATAATGTGGACTTCCCTACGTTAGGAAGACCTACGATTCCAATAGATAATGACATCGACTTGATTATATAGGTGTAATGAGGTTTTGGGAATAAAAAAGGCCTGCCGTAGATAAAATACCCACAACAAAGCCAATTCGTTGAAAATACTACGTTTTTAGTCCATTGAGAAAATTTAAAGTGTAATAAAATTTTAGCTTTCGTCTTACCGCTAAAATTAAGCGGAAGACTCATCAGTTAGGCTTAGCCTAAGAGCTGACCCGAAAAATAATACATAAAGTACTAAAATTCGGGTCGAAACATGCTATTTTCTGCTTAAATAATCAGCCTCATTAAGCATCGGATAACTCCGAGAACGGTTACTATCGTGGGTTAAAGTTGTTCAAGATTTAACCTTACGTCCTAACTCAAGTACAGTGGGCTGCCCCTCTGTTGTTTTCGCACTATCCAAAAAAATCTGTGGATTGTGTTCCATTCGTAGAATGAACACGTGAGTGTTACTTCCATCCTCTGTTACCAGAGAAACTCATTTTGAATAGTTAGGATCTATACCGCAGTCAGAACAGCACTATAAAAGCTGCCATCCCTCCTGCGCAACAACCATCACAATTCGGACGGTGCCGTCCGGATTGTGAAGTTCTTTTTTGTCCCGCACATCATTGTGCAGAACAAAAACTCCATACCTTAGGTACGGGTGGGTACCCCCATCCGTCCAATTCCAGAACAAGTGCCCCTCCTGGTTTTGGGAAACCAGTTTGAGCAGAAGAGCTATGGGCGACGCGAAAACAATCGCCCCTAGCTCCCCATCATTCATCCAGCCCGTGGCTAGATGAACGATTTCCTCGGAGGTAAGGCCCTCCTCAGGAATATCGAACCGTTCCCATCCTCCGACGCCAAATTTGGCGTCGAGGAGAGAAATTTGCCCTCTCATTAAAGAGTGGGCCTTGTTAATCACGATTAAATTTTTTGTAGTCATAATTCTCCTTTTATTTATTATTTAATTTGCTCTTTCCAAGCTGTTAGCAACTAACAACTCAAAAGGAGCAAATCAAACTACATATGCCTAAAAGGAAGAAAAATACGCAATCCTAACTATTATTTTTTAAAAGAGCTTAAGTACAACTTCTTCAACGCACACAATTAAGTGCGTAAAGACAATAAGTACCCAAATGGGACCAAAACTTATTCAATTTTCATTACATTTATTAGGAGTTATTTGGAAAAAAAGTTACCCGCACCAATTAGTACAGTGTAACCTAAAAATCTCTCATCTTTCCTTTAACAAGTCTCGTAATTCAATATTAATACGATGACTTTTCTCTCCTTTTCATGTTTTGCCACAGTCAACCTAAATTTGGTCGACATAAATCGTGGACAAAAACTTACCTGCGCGGGTCGGTAGAACCGTTAGCCTAGTCTCCCCTTTCTTGAACAGTTATAAAAATTTTCAAACTCGGATGGCATAACGTATTTCCGTACTCTACAGGTAGGTTCTTACCTACGATCAAAATTTAAGCACAAAAAAAGCCCAAATTTGCAGAGATCATTACCTACTGGTAAGGAACCCTCCAAATTCAGACCTTCTTTTAAAACTAAGAAAAATACAAATGGGTAGAACTGATTGGTAGGTTTTCTCTGCTTCTTTCTTTATTTGTTTTTTAATGTTCTCTCTAACTTTCTGGATATATTGTAACCTATAGTTTGTATAATGTCAAGTACTTTTGATAAACAACCAAAAATCATGACTTGCCTGTATAGGCCGCAATATGTGTATATATTACTATGGGGTACGTGATCTGTCAATAGTTATTGACGTAAAATTTAAATAGGAACTTTAAGAAACAGCGGGTGGGTTACCTTTCTCGTTCCACCAACCAACCCACATTACAACACCTAGAGAGAAGCCCCTCCACGATTTTATAACTATGTCAGAATTAGAAAAATTAACGTTTAATCCAATAATCTCAAACATCTTTCTTGCATGTGTAGGGTTAAATCCGGTGAAATTTGGGTCCTTTTCAATAATGTAATCTTTTGTATATACTTCTGAATCCTCATCAATAACTCTTTCTCTAGTATTACGTATACGGTAACCAAATAGGTCTAAATAGCATTTAAATTGCTCATCCGAGATAGCCATGCGATTGAACATTAAATCTTCTGTAGGACCATCAAATATTTGTAAAATTCTAGTGGAATCTACGCCTAAACTTTTGTAAATATCCTTCAAGTGCTCTACCCTAGCTTTATAAACACCACTACGTGTGTCAGCGATACTTATTAATCCCACAGCATTATCTGTTGTGGCTAAAGTTAGTTGGTCAAACCAATGTAGTAATGCCTCCGGAGTTCTGTTATGCATAATAGTGTGCGTAAAACATCCAAAGGATTCAAAAGTGTGTGGAGCAATGCCATGAGTTGTGAGAGTAGCCACTAGCTCATTCCAGTCACCTTCAACAGCAGTTACACCAATATTTTTTTCGGTGGAAATTTGTTTTATACGTTCTATATGTTTAGGCATACAGTCAAACGCCACTACCTTACCAACACCAAGTTCAGATGCTTTGAAGGCGTGACCTCCCGTACCAGCGCCAAGATCCAACATATTTATATCTGCGGTATCCCAGTCTTTAGGTAAATTATCAATTAAAAAGTGAACTTCTTGTTCATTTAGCGTTTCTGTATTTAAAGCGTATTCTGCATATTCTATTTTTTCATATATACCAGCTAACTCACTCATTACCTCACCCACTTCTCTACCCTGTAGTGTATTGTATAAAATGGTTAAATGCTCGTTATCTTTTGCCTTCTCAGATATCATATCTATGACAGGAATAACACCAAGAACATTCATGCATGACACAGCAATTTTTAGCCTAGATTCCTCCTCAATACTTTCACTTAACAAAATGTTCTCAACAAATGAATTTTCATTGCACCTCAATAAACTTTCTATAACAGGCCGTAATTCTTCACTGGAAGTAGAATTTTTTATGTAAGCTTCAAAAAACTCTAATATAGCGGGTTTTACCATCGCACCTGCTATTTTTGTATCAGCACATAAAAAATACGAACCATAGTCAGTGTAACAATCGTCCGACCCTCTATCTACTAAGTCAGAAGCAAACTTAATAGTTTCTAATGTATGCACTACATAATTTACAAAATCATTTTTATAATTAGAAGGTAAACATTCGTACATAGGAACTAAGTTGATATCTTTACTATTTATTGCCGAAGGATCACTCAAAAATCCAAAACCCAGTAACTCCTCTAGAACTTCCTGCCTATCAAATCCATCTTCTAAATCAAAGGCTGCAACCAAATACCGCCCCGTTCTCTCTAACGGAGACAGCCTGGACATTGTTTCAGGAGTAAACCCAAATCCGTATAATAAAGGATACGGAATATCAGAAGCTACACTATCCTGTCTACGAGCTTCAGGTGGATCCGCGATTGTTGGTATAAATTCTTTAGACATCTACTTTATATACTACAAATAATTCACTCTAAAAGGTAGGAGTTTTGACACAAAACTTATACCCTGCTACCTTTATAATAATTATGTATTCAAAAACTCTTAAAGAATCTGGATTAAAAGATAAAGAAGCAATTATTTATGACATATTACTCGAACAGGGTGTTCTTTCCGTTTTAGAAATAATAAAAAAATCAGGATTAAAAAGAGGAATAGTTTATAAAACACTCTACGATCTTCAAGATAAGGGACTGGCCTCTCAATTAACGATTAAAAAGAAACTTCACTTTCGCGCTGAGCACCCTTACAAACTTTCGGAACTAGTGGAAGAACAGTTAAAAGAAGCACAAAACCATCAACTAACACTTCAAACTTACCTACCCCAACTTATATCAGCCTTCAAAACAACAGATAACAAACCAGGAATAAAAATATATGAAGGTATAAACGGAATTAAGGAGGTTTATAACGATACTTTAAAGGAGGGCAAGGAGATATGGGCTATTCTACAAACCTCTGAAGTTGAACCAAAAATTTATGAGTGGCTTTCGCACACGTACGGAAAGAAAAGAGCTGAAGCCAATATATGGGCTAGAGTTATAACCGCTGAAGATGCTAAAACAAAAACATATGTAAATAAGGATGAAGCTGAAAAACGTGAAACAAGAGTTGTACCAAAGGAAAAATTTCCTATCGGCATTGAAGTGGATATATATATGGAAGTAAAGTAGCTTTTATAAACTTTCATAAAGATAGCGATTTGGTTGGAATTATTGTTCAAAACGAACTAATTGCAAATACAATGCGAGCCATGTTTACTTTGGCATGGGAAAAAGCAGAAAATTACACTGCTTAAGTTCAATAAACAACTTTATTTACTATTTTCCGTAAATAATCAAAATATCAGCAGTTGGTTTAAGTTCAGTAGTTGGCATGCTCCCCTGCTCCCCACCAACCACACCTAATATCTTTTTAATAAGTTCGTCATGACCACCTGTTATATCTACTACTAACGTCTTTTTGTAATCAGTTTTAGAAGCGTTATCTTTTTGAGCAACCTCAATTCCATCAACCACTTTTAATTTGCTTTCGGTAACTAAAGCAGCACCAGCTTCAGTGGTTCCATTATAAATAGCCACAATTGCTGTTTTTTGGGGTTCTGCATTAGGTGCATTACTAGGAATATTACCAACAGGAGCTTGAGTTGGAGTGGATTCACGAACATCTGCTACACCTGCCACATTTCCTTGAGAATTAGTATCAATTAGTAAAGGCGCCATTTCCAAAACTTTTCCGTTGGAAGGTCTATATAAAATAGCTTTTTTGTTTTGAGAGTAAATTAAAACTTTATCTCCATTTATGGCTTTGGCAAAAAAAGGCTGACCTTTTAGTTTTTCTATATCTAATACAGTGGCAAGTACTGGTTCTTCACCTGTAGGTAATTCTATAAATCTACCAATTTCTTTGGCATATAAAATAGCTTCATTGTTTGGAACTTTTAAAAGCTTTAATAATGTATAACTATATTTTGGATAAAAATAAATTCCAACACCTAAAACAATGCCAACTACTGAAAAGACGATACCAAATATTTTAAAAAACTTTTTCATAATCTAAATTCTAACACTATGTTATTATTATTTTAATGCCCAATAATTCTGTATCAGTAAAGGTTTTTTTAATATTAGCAGCAGTTACGTTACTACCTTTAAATAGTGTGAGTGCTCTTGATACCACAAAACCTATAACCACCCTCACAAAAGATCCTGCAACTCCAAATGGAAAAAATTTATGGTACACCGTTCCAGTTAATTTAACTTTAAATGCAACCGATTTAGAAAGTGGTGTAAAAGAAATAAATTA
>CAYOCN010000041.1:0-5371 GCA_964402525.1 uncultured Candidatus Saccharibacteria bacterium
ACGAAGGTATTGGTGCTGAGCTCGGTTTAAAAGATGGGTATTTAATGGTGGTTGCCCCTCTTGACGGTTCACCTGCTAAAGCGGCCGGTGTCCAAGCTGGTGATAAAATTTTAGAAATAGATGGAAAGAGTACAGTTGGGGTTACTATAAATGAAGCGGTGTCCAAGATTCGTGGTAAAGCTGCCACTTCTGTTTCCTTAACACTTCAAACTGAGGATAAAGAACCTCGCAAACTTGATATAAAACGCGGTCTCATATCTGTTGCCAGCGTCACATGGGCTGATAAAGGTGATGGTACAGTTTATATAAGAGTAAGTAGATTTGGTGGAGATACTAACGAGCAGTGGGATAAATCCGTTTCCGAGATTGGATTACAGATGAAAGAATTAGATTCTATAGTTTTAGATTTACGTGGTAATCCTGGTGGTTATTTACAGTCTGCTGTTCACCTAGCCGGAGAATTCTTTAATAAACAACCCGTATTATTTGAAGAAGATGCTATGGGCAACCAAACTCCACTTATGGCTAATAGAGTAGGGGCTTTTGATAAAGTTCCTTCTGTATATGTGTTGATTGATAACGGTAGTGCCTCTGCTTCAGAAATATTAGCTGCTGCATTAAAGTCCAAAATTAAAGCTACCCTAATAGGTGTTAAGTCTTTTGGTAAAGGAACTATTCAAAATGCCGAAGACTTTAAAGATGGTTCCGGTGTTCATATTACAATTGCAAAGTGGTTAACTCCAGAAAAAGTATGGGTTCACAATGCTGAAACAGGTACAAAAGGAATTGAGCCTGATATTAAGATTGAAAGAACTTCTGATGATGTTAAAAATAATGTTGATCCTCAGCTAAATAAAGCACTTGAACTTGCCAAAGAAATTTAATAAATTTAACAATATGAAAAAAATAAGTCGCATAACTATACTTATAGTAATTGTTTGGTCCCTGGTTCTTATCTCATTAACTGTTTTTGGTGTATCAATTTTTAGTTCACGCGAAAAGTATTTGTCTAGTGTTACTACTTTTATCCAAAAAAACATACCTTTTTTAAATAAAAAATATCAAGGTCCAAATGGTCTTGCTAAACGGGAAGTGGTTCAGGAAGAATCTTCTATTGTAAGTGTTGTGGATACGGTTTCACCTTCTGTAGTTTCTATTGTTGTAAAAACTACGGGATTTAGTCCACTTTCTGGTCCTGCAGTATCTGAATCAGGTATTGGCACTGGTTTTATTGTTTCGGTCAATGGTTTAATTGTTACAAACAGCCACGTTGTGGATGATCCTACCGGCGAGTATTCCGTTGTGTTAAAAGATGGAACTACTTATGAGGTTAGTAAAGTTCATTTAGATGAATTTTCGGATTTAGCTATTCTTGAAATTTCAGCTCGTAATTTACCAGTTGTTACTTTCGGTGATTCAGAAGGTTTAAAAGTAGGGCAGACCGCTATTGCAATTGGCAATGCTCTTGGAAAATATCAAAATACTGTAACTGTTGGGGTTATTTCGGGAATTGCTCGCGAACTCCGTGCTTCTGGTGGTTTGGGAGACTCTAAGGTTTACGAAGATGCAATTCAAACTGATGCCGCTTTAAATCCTGGAAATTCTGGCGGTCCTTTATTAAATTCTGCTGGTGATGTGGTTGGAATTAATGTGGCTACAACCTTTGGAGCTGAAAATATTAGCTTTGCTATTCCCGTTAACAACCTTAAACCCATTTTAGAGTCCTTTTTAAAGGAAGGAAAGATAGTTAAAGCTTATTTAGGAGTTTCTTACACTGTTATAAGTAAAGAGTTGGCTGCCATTAGAAGTTTACCTGAAGGTGCTTTTGTTTCTAGTGTATTAAACAATTCTCCTGCTAAAAAAGCTGGAATTGTTCGTGGTGACATCATTAAGAAACTTGATGGAAAAGATGTAAATTCCCAAGTTTCATTAGGAAAACTTGTTTCTCAAAAGAAACCTGGTGATAAAGTAGATATGGTAATGGATAGAGATGGAAAAGAAGTTAAGTTAAATGTAACGTTAGAACAAGTTCCTGAGAATTTAAACAATAATTAGTATTCTTCTTCTGGTGCTATCGATGCTACGGCCGCTTTACTTAAATTGGAGCAGTCCTCAATTATTTTATCAATATCTCCGTTCATAATACCCATCATATTGTGCCATGATTTACCTATTCTATGATCGGTTACCCTGTCTTGAGGGTAGTTGTAGGTTCTAATTTTTTCGGTTCTATCACCAGTTCCCACTTGATCCGACCTTAAGTCTGTAAGGCTTTTTACTTGTTGTTCCTGCATCATGCTATATATTTTGGAGTTTAGTGTGTCTAAAGCTTTTTCTCTGTTTTTACCTTGAAATCTTTCTTCCTGACTCTCCACTATTATTCCGGTTGGTATGTGGGTTAAACGTACGGCTGTGGACACTTTGTTTACATTTTGGCCTCCGTGACCACCGGCACGATAAAATTCCCAGCTTAAGTCTTCAGGTTTTATTTCTATGTCTATTTTTCTAACTTTTGGTAATACAGCTACCGTGGCAGTAGAAGTATGAATTCGTCCACCACTTTCTGTTACCGGAATTCTTTGTACACGGTGAACTCCTGATTCATTTTTTAATAAGTTGTATGCCTCGTGTCCTTTGAATTCGGACATTATTGTTTTGATGCTGTTGTGTTCACCTTCTGATCTAAATAATTCTTCTATATGCCACTTATTTTTTTCAGCGTAACGTGTGTACATTCGGTATAAGTCGTTGGCAAAGATTCCAGCTTCGCTTCCGCCGGTACCAGCTCTTATTTCTAAGGTGGCAACATTTGGATTAATGTCTAGTATTGATTCTTCTTCAGTTTCTTCAGTGGTAGAATAGTCACCATTTACAGTTGCCACTGATTTTTCTAATAATTCTTTTTGCTTATTTAAACTTTCAATATCTTCTGTTATTAGTTTTTTAATATCCTCATCAGTCTCAGTATTTAAGAGATTTTCATTTTCTTTGATATTATTTTCTATTTTTGTTATTTCAGCTTGTAAGTAATCCATATGTTTAAAAACCACATAATCCCTAGCGAGTAGGGAATTGCAACTATTCTATTATACTTCATTGCTACTTGGATTTTTTAGCTTTTTCGACAGATTTTTTAGTGGAACTGGCTTTTTCTTTTTTATCAGCCATAACAAGTTTTTTCTTGTTGTATTTATCGATTCTACCTTCGGTATCGACTAGTTTTTGAGTTCCTGTGAATAAAGGGTGGCAAGCACTGCAAATATCTACCATGATACTTGGTAATGTTGACATTGTTGTAAAAACGCTACCACATGCGCAGGTAACAACACATTCTTTATTAATTTTTGGATGTATATTTTTCTTCATAGAACAACATGGAGTATATCAGGAATTTTTTGCCTCTGCAATGATCACGCCAATGGCTATAAAAATACCTCCTAGGATCATATAGGTATTTGGAACTTCTCTTAATAGTATATAAGCAAAAGGTAGGGCTAAAAGAGGGGATAGATACCCATAAATAGCTGTTTCTGTGATTTTTAGCCCTTTTAAACCCTGTTGGTAAGCCACGTAAGCCACAATTGAGGATAAAATGGCCATATAAAGCAACCCTAGTAACCCAATAGGGTCAATTGCTAATAAATTAAAGGGATACAAGATGTTTTCTATTATCATAAGAGGTAACATTGTTAACAACCCGACATAAAAGGTTAAAGTTACTATTAATATAGGTGAATATATTTTTGTCATTGGTTTTAGATGCATGAATCGCAGGGTTTTCTTTAAAATTGGAGATTCCTTTCCCATTGTCATTTTGGACCAAACCATATAGATAGCCCACGCTACGTTAGATAAAATCGCTAAAAAATTTCCAAAAATTCTTTGTCCGATATTTACTTCTATATGATTGATACTGGCTAGTATTGGTTCTATCATTATTATGAAACTTCCCAAAGATGCCATTACTAGTCCAATAGTTATATTTCTACTTATTTTTTCTCTAAAAAAGTAGTGTCCTGCGTATACAGTTAATACTGAACCAAGGACACCTATTATAATGGTGTCTAAGGAAGTGGTGTATTTTAAAGCGTATACAAGTATTAATATAGCCGTTTGAGAAAAAACACCTAACAAAAATAAATTCCAGTAATCTTTATGATTAACACTTGTTTTTTTCAACGCATACCATGCGTAGGGCAGTAATACTATTCCAACAATCAAGAATCGAAGAAACAAAAAAGTAATGGGCGGCATGTAATTGATTGTTATTTTAATAATTGGTCCTGCAGCTGCCCATATTATTGTGGCTACTAAAATGTATATATGTGGAATTAATTCTTTTTTGGGCAGTAATTTCATATGGCTAATCTTTTAATTTAGATAAAAATTTTTCCATTGTTTGGGATTCTTGTAATTTGGTTTCCATGTTTTTAATTGTAATGTTTTTTTCTTTGAGTTCATTTTCGCCAATTATTATTACATTCTTAATATTTTTCTTATCTGCGTACTTAAGTTGTTTTTCCATTTTAATATTCGGTTCCATCCAATTTATAACGTTTTTGCCACTATTCCTAAGTTCTTTGGCTACTTCTAATGAAATGCTTAAAAACTTTTCACTATTTTCTGGCCATAAAGTTATTAAATAATCTGTTTCTGTTGATAGGGTAGGTAGTAAGTTCCAGTTTTCTAAAAAGTTCTTAAAAGTTACATCACCCATTCCAAAACCCACGCCAGGAATTTTTTGGTCTATAAATAACTTCACGAGGTCATCATATCTACCGCCACCACACATTGCGCGGTTGTTTTCTGGGTGTAAATCGTATAGTTCAAACACATTTCCAGTGTAGTAGTCAAACCCTCTCATTATGGTTGGATCGTAGCGTACAATTTTGTCGTTGTTTGTCACTTTAAACATACTTAGCAGTGTTTTTACTTCTCTGACACCCTCTGACATATTCTCCAGCTTGTCAAAAGTATCTTGAGGATTTTTAATAAACTGAAAAATGCTGACAATCTGTTCTTTGGTTAGTTTAGCTTCTTCTTGCAATATCTTTTCCATGTCTTCGTTTGAAATTTTTGCCATTTTATCGATGGCTTTATTTGTTCGACATGCTTGTTCTTGGCTTATTCCAAAGCTTTTATACACATCATCCATTAATCTGCGGTTTCCCACTCTAATTTCAAAGGATTTTTCAGGAGCACTAAATTGCTTCATTATTTCTATAATAAGAGAAATTATTTCAAAGTCAGCTTCCACGCCTTGTATTCCAAATGCATCTACATTTAATTGAAAGTGTTCTCGAAGGCGCCCTTTTTGTGGTTTTTCGTAACGCCATAAGTTTGGAATGCTAAACCATCTAACGGGGAAGGT
>CAYOCN010000042.1:0-5251 GCA_964402525.1 uncultured Candidatus Saccharibacteria bacterium
TTTGTAACCTAAATCCCAAGAATCTTTTACACTTCTTGGATAAATGTAGTGTTTCCCATTTTTTGTATAATCACCGTAGTCATGAATTGTTCTAACACGATCATTGGGGTCTGCAGTAAACCATTTTCCACTTTCTTTATCATAAAAATCAACAAATACGTGACCTTCCATTGTGGGTCTATTAGGATCTCCCAAATCATAGGTTTTTCCATAATTGGTACACCAATCTTCCATTAGTGTTTCTGTATATAAACAAGGAACTCCTTTTGCAAGTAACAAAGCTCTGGTAACTACAGCAGTTTCTATACATCCAAAAATATTTCTAACTCTTTTTCTTTCAGGTAAAAGGTTATCTTCGCTTAACAATTGATCTGCTGTTCTGGATCTTTTATCGAAAACTGCGGCAGGATTTGACTTGTAGTAATCATTTAGTTGAGTGGAATTTGGTAAAAGCGTTCTTACATAAGTACAAACCTCCTGAACCAAAGCAAGGCCAGACAGTGCACCATTTGGATCGATTTCATTAGCAATCTTTCTAATGTTCTCAGTAAGTTTTGTTTGGTCACCTTCAGATTTTGCAATTTCTAAAGAAGTTTCGGTGAATTCTAGCTTTTCTTGTGTTAGATATGACACAGGTTGATTATATCAATAAATACGTCCACCTTACGGCGGACTTAAGTTTCTTGGTGGACCGTACCGGGATCGAACCGGTCACCTTTGCAATGCGAATGCAACGCTCTACCAACTGAGCTAACGGCCCCCACTAGTACACACTAATGAAAGTACGAAGCTATTTTACCAGAAAACCTCAGTGGTGCTCCCATTTGGGGTGTGCATGCCCTTCGCTTTTACGTGCGTGTAAATAGGCAATATGCTGGTTTCTTTCACCATGTAATTTTTTTACGTCAAAACCCGATTCTTTTGCCAAATTAGCTGCAAATTCTCCACCAATAAAATGAGGCAAAATAACGTAAGAAGCTTCATTTTCGTAAAGTTTAATAGCTTCATCAACATTATAAGAAATTAAAATAACAGTGGAATCGGTGTTGGTATCGCGAATTTTACTTAGTAAAAATAAATTAGATTCAGCATCTGGAATTGTGGAAATTACAATTTTTGCCTGATCCACGGAAATATCTTCTAAAAACTCAGCGTCCTCAGCATCACCATAGGTACAATTAATATTTTTCTCATGTAATTCTTTAATAATTTCTGGATCAAAATCCACCGCTAAAAATCCAGTACCCAACTCTTTAAACTCATTAATAAAGTCAAAACCCACTCTATTACAACCAAACAAAATAACTTCGTAGTTGTTAATTAAATCAACTTCACGTTTAAAACTTTTTTTATCCACAAAAGGAATAAATGTGGATAAGTGAGGATAAAGCTTTTCGGCGTAATTAATAATGTAAGCAGAAAATAAAATGCTTAATATTCCAACAAACGTAACCAAAGAAACAACGGATTGTTCTAAATGCCCCAACTTCAAACCAAGTAAACATAAGATCATGGAAAACTCACTAATTTGAGCAAGACTAGTTCCACTGAAAAAACCAATACGTTTTGTATATCCAGTTACCCACACCAAAAACATTATAATAAAAGGCTTTACCACAACCACAAAAATTAAAAATACAAAAAGAGGCATTAATAAATTTTGAATATCACCTAAATTAATTTGAGAACCCAAAACTATAAAAAACATAACCACAAAAAAATCGCGCAGTGGCTTTAAACGCGAGCTAATCTCTTGGCTATAAGGTGTTACGGATAAAGCAATGCCCGCCACCAAAGCTCCAATTTCCACAGAAAAACCTAAATAGGTAAATAGCGTGGCTAAACCAAAACCCCATCCCAGTGAAAACAAAAATAAATATTCTTGAGATTTAGCAAAAAAGTCGCTGAGTTTAGGCAAAACATAAACACTTACCAACGATAAAACTAAAGTTAAAAAAGTAGCTTTAATAAGCATTTGTAAAATACTACTAATACCTTGAGAATTTCCGTTAGCAAAAGTGGATAAAGCAATTAAACATAGGGCGGCCACAATATCTTGTAAAAGCAACACACCTATTGAAATTTTTGAATATAACTTTTCGAGATCTTTTTTATCAGCCAACAACTTTAAAACAATAATCGTGCTACTAAAGGTTAAAGACATTCCAATATATAAGGAGGTAACAAGGGAAAAACCTAATAAAGTGGAAAGTAAAAATCCCAAACCAGTGGTTATTAAAATTTGACCCAAACCAACTATTAAAGTGGATTTACCATAATCCTTAAGCTCTGTGGGTTTTAAGTGCAAACCAACAATAAACAAAAGAATAGCAATTCCCATTTCGGAAAAAATTAAAAGAGTTTCGGTGGATTTGAAAACGTTTAAAAACTGAGGACCAATAATAAGACCTGTAATAATATAACCAATAATTAAAGGTTGCTTTAAAACACGCATTAATCCAGCGATTATGGTGGCAATTACTAAGATAATACTAAGTTCAAAAAATGTATTCATAGGAGCATTAATTTAATTGTACTATATGATAGAATGCTAATACACCAGCGTTTTAATTGATATGTTTTTTGGAGGGTTAGTCAAGTGGTTACGACAACGGTTTGCTAAACCGTCACGATGTTAAAGTCGTGCGTGGGTTCGAATCCCACACCCTCCGCCATGTATCAATATCGTTAGATTTTGAAGCAATTGCTAATTCCTGATAGGGTAGTTTGTATTGTGCTGTCGCTATTTCCTTATCTTTGATTGATAAGTTCCAAAGTGCTGATTTAAGTAAATCTGATTTAAAATCTTCATTCCCTTCATCTCAACTAATTTATCCAGCTTTTCCTCAATCTTTGTGTTGAGTGCATAAATTTTTCCCATTGGTGCAGTAGTAATAATCATACTTTTGTTTCTTTTTGGTAGCAGTTAATTTACAACTACAAACAGCACAAGTTAGATAACCCCTGTATAAAAAGTTGGAAGTATTGTTTTTAGCCCTGTTTTTACCTTCTAAAATCCTTTGTACTGCCCTTCATGAATACCCTCATACAACTTGCCATTCCACATAAAAGCACCCCTATAGATTGAGTTTATCAATGCTCTATGAAGTACAGCAGTAACAACTTTGTTTCCTCCCTTAGTTCTTAAACCCTCTTTATACAAAATTTTGAAGGGGAATTTTAAGTTGCTCTTATTTAAATGTTTCTATGCCTTTTTTTAGTTCCTCAACTGCATCTGCATCAAATTCTGTTCTATACGCTGGATTATTCATTGTTTCTTCTATGCCTTCTCTGTGGGCGTTACCAACCACAACAAGCAGCTTAGCCTCAGGATTTTGTGTTCTGACTTCAGCAATATCTTGTTGATACAAGCGTTCCCTGCAGGTGCTATCTACCTGAATATACAGTTGTCTCAATTTTGCTAATTGTTCCAGTTGCTGTTTAGATTGCTCTGGGTTTGACATTAATATCTGCATAAACCTCTGTACACCAAGTAAACTAGCTTTTTTGTCTTCTTCTGTGAGTGTGTCGTTACCCTGAATATCTGCTATTAGTTTTTCAATTCCTCCTTCAGCAAAAATCCTTTGGGAAGCATCCAATAATCCATTTGTGAAAAAGAAATCATCCCTATCTATTCCTAATTCCTGTGCTGAATTTTCCCATGCCTCCCATTTTGTAGTATCCATTACTTCCAAACGTACCCCATTAGTTTCATTCGGGTACATCTCAGCTTGTTGCATAAATCTAGTTTCACTACTTAATGTTGTCCATGCATTTCGTTTTGGGTCTGATGTATGTTCTACAATAACAAAATCCCCAGACTTCAAACTTGCTAGATATGTTTCAAACCGTTGTTGGTATTCAGGATTATTTATTAGTCTTAAATGTTGCTCCCCAATAATTACACTCTCTGCAATGTTTTCAGATACTTCAAATCTTCCAGTACTTCTTATCTGCTCTGCTGTAGAAGTGTTTCCCATTGATTCATAGTATTCTGCCGTATCCTCCCAAGTTAAAGCTAATCCGCCTACAACTTCTTGTGCTTCAAACCATGATTTCCTTTTTAACTCCATTAGTTTATTTTGGGGCATCAGTGCGTGGTATGGTTCCATTTTTCCTGAAGCCACTGCCTCGTAATCCTTAAGATAGGCCAACATATCCATAATCCTCCCATGACTGGTGCTTAGCATATCAATTTCTGCTTGTTTAAGCTGTTCGGGGGTTGGTCTTGTAATTGCAGTCCTTTCTTCATTCGAAGCTATTATTTCGATGGGTGTTACTTTTCCTGTTGTCAAATCAACTGCACCATTTTCTATGGTAAAAGGCATGTTAACTTCAAGATATTTTGATTCCTGCATAAACACATCAACTGCTTTATCAAACTTAGCATCATCAGGAAATTCTCTAGCGTTGAGAGTCTCTAACTGATTAATAAGCCCTCTGATTTCCTCTAGGGATTGTGCTTTTTCACCAGAATAGTACACGACATTCGCTGCGCGTTCCGTGAGTTCCGCTTCTGTTTCAGTTAGGTTTGCTATCTCTACGCCATGAATTTCTACACTTTTATCTTGTTTATTCTCGTTTTGTGGTGTTACTTCAGGAGATATTGTAGTAACTTCCTCTGCGGGATTATTTTCCTCTTCCGCTTTTGGTTTCTTATCCTCGTGTATCTCTACATCTGGAGTTTCTTTATCAATGTCATTAAGTTCAGCTTTTAAGGCCTTTAATTCACTTTCCTCTTCTGCAAAGAGGTCTGGGTTTCCTGTAGCTCCTTTAGCAGTTTCTAAAGCCCCCTCAGTAAAATCAACTACTGCCTCTGCTTTAGACGCTTCGGTACCAACTATATTTTCTGCTTCCTCAGGAATTTTAATATCCTCTATTGAAGCATCAAATCCCTCATCTGTAATTTCAGGGACTTTTTCTGGTAGTTGAGTACTAGGTTCTGAATCGGGTATTTCATTTATTTCTTCTACTTCTGGTACATCATCCAAAGCGCCCCCTGTTCCTTCCAAGCTCATTTTGTTAAATCCTCCAATTTCTTTTTCAATTTTCCTAACTTATATTCACCTGCTTTTTTGTCTATCCTAATTAATATTTCCAAGGATTTTTTCCTAATACACTGTACTTTAGAGAATTTATCTAATATTTTCTTAGCTTTTTCTGCATTAATTTTCTGTGTCGGCATTATTTTAATTTTAACTCAATAATGCTCCTATTACACCCTCGTGATTATTCTGGAAAAAAGTTCCAA
>CAYOCN010000043.1:0-2756 GCA_964402525.1 uncultured Candidatus Saccharibacteria bacterium
GGGCAACCTCATATTTTCCAGCAATGGTTGATAAAGTATCACCTGTAGCAACTTTATGAATCAATCCAGATACAGGAGGTATTGTCATTTGTTGACCTACTTTTAAAGTGGACGCATCCGATAAACTATTAATATACTTTAAGGCGTCAACAGAAACTTTAAATCTTTCACCTATCACCGACAACGTATCACCTGGCTCAACAATATAAGCAAATGGTTCATTTCTCTTTCGTAAGTCAGGAATTGCAGTGGTAGCTATATTTTTTCTAGGCATTATGTCAGTAGCGCTAGCAATATAATCAGAATCAGTTTCAATACTTTGAGCTACCACTAAAGGTGATCCACTAAAAACCTCACCAAATAAAAATACGGTTAAAGCGATGGCTATGACAGAAGCAGTGGCAACAGGACGGCCTAGTTTTCCACGAGACCAAATTAATTTTTTAATAATATACGATTTTAAGTTGTTGGGAGCTCTAAACAACCAAAGAACAAAGCTACTAATTAAAATAATCAGCAACCCTATCTTCCCTGTTATATATACTTTTATTGCGTGGAAAAAATCAAACCATAAATTAAAAAATCTCTCTAATCCATTTCTTCCTTTGGGTGCAAAGCCCTTAAAAGAGAGTTGGAAAAATCTCTGAGATTTTGGTTGTTTTAAAGTAAAAAGCATAGAGGTGTAGTTTTTACCTACACCTCAATATTTTATCACGTTATATGCCCCTATTGCACATCAGCTTAACGCTGTAACAACAGGAAAAAACCACGTACTAATTAAGCACCTTTGTGAAGAGATTCTAAAAACTCTTTATTAGTCTTTGACTTTTTAAGACGTTGTATGACAAGCTCTGTAGCTTCCCTATCGTCAAGTAAGTCAACCATTCTTCTAAGTCTAAATATTTCTTCAAGAGTGGCTGGATCGTATAAGTACTCTTCGTGTCTAGTACCACTGGCTTTAATATCAATGGCTGGGAATATTCTTCTTTCACCCAAAGATCTATCCAAACGTAATTCCAAATTACCAGTACCCTTAAACTCTTCAAAAATAACATCATCCATTCTAGAACCAGTTTCAACAAGGGCTGTGGCAATAATTGTCACACTTCCACCTTCTTCTAAATTTCTTGCGGCACCAAAAAAGTGCTTAGCAGGATATAAAGCGGCTGGGTCAAAACCACCTGTTAAAGTTCTACCGGATGGAGGAGCTGTCATATTATAAGCACGAGCAAGTCTAGTTATGGAGTCCATCAAAATAACAACATCCTTCTTCTGCTCTGCCAAACGTTTAGCTCTTTCTAAACATAACTCGGCAATACGTGTTTGCTCTTCAGGAGTTTCATCAAAATTACTTGCGAAACGTTCACCAACAACACTTCTTTTAAAGTGAGTAACTTCCTCGGGACGTTCCCCTATTAAAGCAACTAACAATTGAATTTGTGGATGATTTTCAGTTAAACCATTTGCAATTTCTTTTAGTAACCAAGTTTTACCAGCTTTAGGAGGAGCAACAATAATAGCTCTTTGACCTTTACCAACTGGCGATACCAAATCCATTAATCTTGTTGAAACAACTTCTTGTTTGGTTTCAAGCTTTAACCATTTATTTGGAAATATAGGAGTCATGTTTACAAAAGCTGGTCTTTTGCGTGCTTCTTCGGGGTGCATACCATCAACAGTTTCGAGTTTTAACAAAGAAAGGTATCTTTCACCTTCTTTTGGAGGTCTAGACTGACCAGTAATAATATCGCTTTTTCTTAAATTAAATCTTCTAATCTGAGATTGAGAAATATAAACATCTTTTGGTAATGTATCATCAGTTTTCTTATCCTGACGTATAACACCATAATCTTGCAATATTTCCAACATACCACTTACAGAAATGGTTTTACCATTATAATATTGAGAATCATAAACCTTCTCATTTGTGGCGGTTGCAGGAGATTCCAATGTTTTGGTTTCCACCTTAACTTCTGGTTTTACTTCCACTTTTATAGACTCCACAGGAGCCACTATAGTTTGAGGAACATCTTTTACAACTTCCTCCACTACTTCAATTTTCTCTTCAACAACTTTATCTTCAGTTTTTACTTCTTTTGCTTTTTTTACAGGCATAATTTTTATTTAAGTTTTTTTGGGTAAATATATACAACTTCTAAAAAACCCTAAAGACGGGAAACAGCCACTGCCCCGTGCTGCTTCCCGACTTCAAAGCTCATTACTATCAATTAAGTTGCGCTTTAACAACTAATCTCTTATCGTAAGTACCCTCACTAGCAATCCATTTTCCACTACATGTTATAAGGGTCATCTCCGAAACGGAACTATCATTTTTTAAAACTTCAAGTCTTCTGGGATCATCAATGTCCAAATAAAAGGAATCTGTAACAGAATAAGATAGGATATTGCCTAGCTTACCAGCTACCAATACTTTATCACCTACTCCTACATTTTTCAACTGCCAAAAAGCAGCAGGCTGTCCTAAAGTGTCATCATAGTGACCTGTTACTATTAAATTTCCAGGTTCCCCTACTCGGGCACTTTTAGTAAACCAACCAACAGAATTCCATTCTTTAGGATCTTCTATTAAACCCGCTCTATCTAGTCCAATATCCACTACATTTTTAAAATCCTTGCCATCTAATGACACTTTGATGGGTTCAGCATACATAGGTTTCATTAAGTCACTAAAATCAAAAGAATCAGATAATTGTTGGGTATTTTTGGATTTGGCAAAAGTAACAGAACTATCAACT
>CAYOCN010000043.1:2766-5224 GCA_964402525.1 uncultured Candidatus Saccharibacteria bacterium
TTTTGGGGTCTCAAGTTCACCGGCAGCATCTACATTAATTTCACCAACAGGAATATATTTATGACCATCAAGAGATAACATAATAGGTTCAGTACTCATTGGTTTAAGTAAATCATCAAACACCATAGAAGCTTCTGCTACCTGTGTTTGTAAAGGAGTGGTACCTCCCCTAGAGGTAATTGCTGAATCCACTAATACAATTTCTAACGAAGTTAGACATACTAGGGATATTCTTAAAAAGTTAATTACAAACATTGGAAATTTCATAAAATGAATTTTAGGCTGGAAATAGAATGGTCGCGTAAGGTAAGCCCGAACCCAACCATTCTACCTCCAACCCAAAGGTTAAAGGTTTACCACAATACTCTTACGAATAACGTAGTAAAGAATTATATAACTAAATCAAATTAACTTGTCAATATATGACGCTTTATGAGACTTTTGGGTAGGAAAGTATTTTTTACAAAATACTAGGTTAAGCGGTTCTTTTACCTAATTTAATAGCAGAACCTAAACCTAAAAAGATCATACCTACAATAGAAGCTACTGAGGTAAAACCAGTCTTTGGTAATTCTTCTACAGGTATATTACCGTAACATACGGTGGCTGTATCAGAACCTTCAAAGTTACCATCTTGTCTTAATTCAGCTTTATTTACTACACATTTCTCAAATCTTTTATCCATATTCATTTCAGCATCGGTAAGTTTAACTTTAATAATAAACTCTTTAGTTTCACCAGAAGCAAACTCATTCCAGTTTTCTTTTAAGTAAGCACCACCTACTCTGTAAAGTTCACCTGGTAAAAAGTCTTTCATTTGCATTTTATCGAATTTAGCAGCACCAGAATCACTTAAGTTGCTAACTTTAACTCTAAATAAAACGTCTTTATCTTTTTCACTGGATTTGTTTAAGTCAATGAAGACTTTGTCTTTCCAGTTGGTATCACCGTCAAGTTTGACGTCTTTTTCAATTCTTAATTTTGTATCCACTTCAGGATTATCATAAGCAAATACTGGTTTAGAAGTTAATCCAAATATACCCACAAAAGTGGTTAAAATGGCAAGATTTATTAAGTTTTTAGTTTGTTTTATGTTTTTCATAAATACCTTTTTGCTTTTAAATACAACATCTTTGAGCAATACCAAAGATATATACATATATTCTACCCTATAGTTAAGGGTATGTCAAACATACATGTTGATGTAACAGTGTAAACGTACAATAAGACCAAATCCTATAACTAACAATACCCCTACAACGTTAAGAAAAGAAGCAATAAAACTAACAAAAACAACCCAAAATACTCAAGAATTTGAGGCCAAAATATAACAGTAATAGAGGGTGTAAGGGCGCCACTATCACTTACGTTAAGTATCCAACCATTAGCCCAATTATTAACTTTTACATGAGTGGCATTGCATAATTTAAAACCACAAAAGGCCATCCAACCTTTTTCATAAGCTTGGTTATAAACTAGTAATTTGCCACTTTTTGGTTGAGGAATGGACAAATCGTGCAAAGTTCGTAAGTAAGTGTAAGGAACAGGAGTTACGCTTATATATTTGATGTCATTTTTACCAGGGGTGTCACCAAGCAACATATTACTTAAATTGGCTGTATAACCATAACCACTTCCGATTGGGGGGATAAAGTAATATTGAGATGTAAAATCTTTGTTCTTACCTAAATACACATATAGATCACAACGCTTGGAATATTCATTAGTTAAACACATACGCAAGGGTAATCCCCCATTATTTCTAGATACTATCTCTAAAACATAACCAACTTTATGATCTAGTAAGGGTAATTCGGAGGAATCACAAAGGGATTCTTTTGTTGATTTGTAGCTTATAAAGTCTTTTCCAGCTATTTCTATATTTGAACTATCTAAATCAACACTTCCAGTTTGGCAGGATCTAGGATCATGAAATACGTTGACAACACTACCCGTTAAATAATCAACTTTTTTAAATGTAAAAGGAGCTTTTACAACAGAAGCATCCTTTAATACTGATGAAAAATCTATTGTTTGACTTAAGATTTTTTGAGGCAAAACTACATGGATATTTCTATAGGAAACACCAAATTCTTCGGTTTTATCAGTGATGGTACCACTTGAAAAACGCAAGAAATAATTATCTAAAGGAACGTCCTGTGTTAAACCAAAAGCAACACTTTTGGAAAAAGGAGCATTTTTACAAAGACCCGTGGAGTCTTCAAAAAGACAAATAGCAGGGTTTGACTTAATACTATCTGTGTCAGACTTAATTAAAACAATATCATTTGTAGCCAAAGGGGTAGTTATAAACTGCTTTAAAGGCGCAGTAACACATCCTACAGCACCCTTAGAAGTCAACTTAAAGCCCTCAGAGACGTTTTCTACAGCATAGGTGCTTAAGTTAGCATGCTGACTACAAACCTCCAGGGAACCCATAAAAGCGAAGTTAACAGGG
>CAYOCN010000044.1:0-5114 GCA_964402525.1 uncultured Candidatus Saccharibacteria bacterium
CCCCACCCTTAAATTTTGTAACTTTTGTATCCACAACATTTAATTTGTGGACTTTACAAAACTTCCCCATTAAATTCATTAAGGTGGCTTTGGAAGTTAAAATGCCTTTTGCAACGCCGTTAACTTTAATTACCACATGATCAACAAATGGAAATTCTTCTTCTTTTTGAGATTCATTTGTATATATTTTTGTATCTAAAATTTTTTCAGATAATGGTTTTGAAAATTTGGTAGTTTTTAAAATGTACAAAGAACTTGCACTTCCTATTGATTCCGCACCGTGATACCTAGAAAATTTATCCAACTTATCCTCTATTACTAAGTTATATCTATTTAATATTTCTTGAATCTTTAATGTTTTTTCCGGAGATTTAAAACTATTTCCATAAAATAAATAAATATATTTTCCTTCAAAATCTTTTGTGGGTTCTAATAATTCTAAGGATCTATTTAAAAATAAATTAATTCCAGATTTTGTATAAGGAGGATCCGTAATAACAACATCGAATTTTCCATAGAATTGATCTTTTAGGGAGTTTCTAGCATCAAATTGCTCAAAAGTTATATTCTTCATTTGCAATTCAGCTGTTATGTTTTTTAAAGTAGAAAGAATTTTTTCATCAATATCAAAAACTGTTACAGAAAAGTATGGAATTTGTGTTAAACCCAAAGTTACAGATAGAAGGTCGTCATCTCCAAATATTGCTATTCTTTTTCCAGCTAATGAACCTTTTTTGTGTGCATATAATATTTTGTTAACTGAAGTTGTTGCAGTAGCAAAAAACTGATCGAAATCACGCTGTGGGTTTAGTTTATATTTTTCACGAATTTCTTTTAACTTTTTAACTAAAGAAATACTTTGAGAATCTTCTTTTATTGTGGATTCAACAAGAGACCAAGCACAGGGTGATAATTCTAAAGATTCTAGAACTTCCCTACCTTTGGAATTTAATGTAATTTTGTCTGAATCGTTTGATTCCTCCAATAAATCTGTAATTGAACTTTTAAAAGCTTTAAGAGATTCCTTGGGCAACCCCGTTTTAATTATTAAAGTGTTGTTAGTTAAATTATTTTCAGTTTTTAAAATATACAAAAGCCCCGCAATTTCTGCTTCTTTAAGATCAGGATTATATCGTTTTAATTGAGTTACCATAGTAGACACATTTGTCATTATACTACGTAACCACAAAGAAATCCGTCATATCTAAAATTAATAGACAAACCTTTATTGTAACTTTAAATTTTTTTGAAATAGTATCAGTATGTTTTTTAAATGGTTTGTTATATTTTGTGCCTTTTTATTAATAGGAAATCTCAAAGTTTATGCATTAGATTGGGAAAAAACTTCCTTAAGTAGCCTTAATATAAAAACCATAGAACAAACATCTATTGGAGTGGTAGCTGGGGAATATGATACTAGGTTGTGGCGCAATCCTTATAATGGAATCTATATTTCTAAAAATGCCGGAACTACTTGGGAACCTTTTGGATTAAACGGTAGAGGAATAACAGATATTAAATCTTACGAAGGCACCCTCTATGCAACAACCTACTATTATAAGAACAGTTTAGTGGGACTTTACTATTCAACAGATCATGGAGCCACGTGGGAACACACAGGACCACTGTTTTCTACTTCAGCTATAAATCGTGATTCAACTACTTTATATTTGGGGAGTTATCAACAAGGTTTGTGGATATCTCAAGATGAAGGAACAACGTGGACACAAAAAATTGGTGAAACAGGTGCAGGACCGGAAATAAAAGCTATAGAAAGTTCAGAAGAATTAACATTAGTTTCAATTTCAAATAAATCATATAAAACAACCGATCATGGAAATACATGGACAGAAATAGTTCCATTAAAAGATAAAACTGTTAAAAAGTTTTTAATAAAAAATAATTTTATTTTGGCGGGAATAGCCGCACCGGATGGATTATATAAATCAACAGATAGCGGTGTTACATGGAATAAAATAACAACTTTTGGAAACAATGAAATTCAAACACTAACCACGTATAAAGAAAAATATTTTGTTTCAGCAGGAAACAGAATTTATGAAACAGGAAACATTGAGGGAATATGGAAAGATACTAATATAGAAATTCCTACATATAACAAAATATTGGATTCAACTTGGATATACGCAAAATCACCTTATATTTTTTCAGCTATAAGTGGAGATGGAATATATAGAAAAGAAATCGAAGAAAAAGCTATGGAATTAAATCAGTTTATGTCGCCTCCATGGGAAATTAAAAATAACAACGAGTTACTAGATAAAATTTCCAGCTTTTTTGATCACTCCTATCCACTTTTAGGGTACACCTATTATTCCGAACCACCTGAAGAAAACACTACAACATTAAATTTTTATGGTCAAAAAGAAACAGAACCAACACTATATTACAGTTCTCATGACGGAATAGATTATGCATTAACTTATGGAACACCTATTAAAGCTGTTGCAAGTGGATATGCAACAAAGTACACATGCACACCTTGTGGAAACACTATAAAAATAAATCATCAGAATGGTTATCAAACAACGTATATGCACTTACAAGAAGAAAGTTTAATCACAATAGATATTCCCGTGTGGGTAGATGAAGGAACTGTAATTGGTAAAGTAGGAATGACCGGAAATACCACAGGACCTCATTTACACTTTAATGTAAAAAAAGATGATTTATTACTTGGAAATACCGATCCATATGGATGGCAAACAACCAGAATAACCGATCCATGGGAAACATTTAACTGGAATGATACGTTTGGGACACACACAGGAATCAAAAGCAGTTATTTGTGGAAAATAATAAATGAACAAACCAAAAAGTTTATAGAACAAACAGAAGTCACAGTATTACAAAACAACAAACAAATACAAATACCTTCTGAATATTTAAATATAAATGCCACAATGTTTTTAAAACCATATATACAACCAAAACTTTGGAATTTAAGTGACAATTTTAAATACATAGAAAATACTTCCCTATTTATAGAACTCATCGATCAGCTTGAAAACAATATAAATAACTTAAATAAACCTGTAAAAATAGTTATTAATTTAGATGGAATTGATTTAACGGAAATAATACAAGATACCCTAAAATTATATTTTTTTAATGAAACTATTAATGAATGGTCTCCATTACCTACAATATTAGATTTAGCATCAAATACCTTAACATCAGAAACTAATCATTTTTCAAAATTTGCAGTGTTTGGAGAAATTAATAAAACTAAAATTAAAAAATTAAAGGTTACAGGAGGAACTTTTACAATTAGTCAATAATTCCACCACCCAAAACAACATCCCCAATATATAGAACAACACTTTGTCCTGGAGCAACCCCAAAAATAGATTCATTCAAAGATATTGTGGCTTTGTCTGATTTATCATTTAGGGTAACAGTTGCTTTATGTATCTTACCTAAGTGTCTAATTCGCACGTCACATTCAACCACACCATTGTAGGGTTCATTTATCCAATGAATATCAGAAATAGAAAAATCTTTTTTATAAACATCTTTTTCTTCACCAACAATAAGTTCATTAGTTTCAATATTTTTAGAAACTACATATAAAGGAACTTTTGAATAAGTTGTAATGGTAAATCCATGGCGTTGGCCAATTGTATAAAACCAAACACCTTCGTGAGTTCCAATAATTTCACCCTTAATATTTAAAACATTTCCTTGTTGAGGTGAAATTTGTTGTTGTAAAAATTCTTTAATGTTTACTTCACCAACAAAACAAATACCAGTACTATCTGGTCTATTGTATGTTGGAAGTTCTATACGTTTTGCAATAGTTCTAACTTCTTTTTTAGGCAAACCCCCTACCGGAAAAAATGTCTTAGATAAATGTTTTTGATCTAATAAATATAAAAAGTAAGATTGATCTTTTGTTGGATCCACACCCTTTAATAAAGAAAATCCTTTGTCGGTTTTTTCAACACGGGCATAGTGTCCTGTGGCAACGTAATCAAAACCATTTTTCATTGCCCAATCAAAGAATAATCCAAATTTAATTTCTTTATTACACATCACATCTGGATTGGGAGTTCTACCTTGTCGATATTCGTCATAAAAATAAGAGATGACTTTTTTGTTGTATTCTCTAATAAAATCTAAGCTTTCAAACTTAATACCAAGTTTGGCAGCAGACTGAACTGCGTACATTTTATCCTCATTAGCGCCACATCCATCTAATTTAGCTTCCCAACACTGCATAAACACCCCAACAACCTCATAACCCTGCTCTTTTAATAAATATGCAGCCACAGAGGAATCTACACCCCCGCTGAGACCTAATGCAACTTTACCTTTTGAGCTTTTGTTGTTACCATCCATTCAAACATTATAACCTATAAATAAAATATTAAAAAAAGGAGAATGAGATGTCAGATGGAAGAATGCTCTTAAAAGCATGCGTTGGTGTGTATCAAATAGCTGTTGTAGTTGGGTATCCTGTGGAATTTCAGTTAAAGAACAGCCGCAGAACCGTAATGAGGAAATTACAAGAAATAGAGAATTTTCTCAACAGCAAAGGATTGGTTCCAGAACTTTGCAACGTGGATGTATTAGTTTCTGATAACAAATATCAGGCCGAAGATACAATGCGTGCATGGGTGGTAACAGTGAAAAATTCTGATGAAGTTGCACACATGAAACAATTATTAAAGGAAGGTGGATTTATCTATTTAACAAACGCCATCCCCAACGAGAAAAAGTAACAACAAAACCCGGAACCTTGCAAATAAAAACAAGCTCCGGGTTTAATTTTTTAAGGGTTGAACTTTACACTGAGCTGTTGCTAACTCCATAGCCCCAACAATTTCTTCTATAGTAGTAAAAGCTTCTGCGTAATCTAGTTTTCTAAAGTTTTGAGGGAAATAATGAAAAACATTGTTACGACCTTTTTTCCATACTTGCCATAAAATTTTTGAGGCATTTTTTCCATCAACAGATTTTTTACATAGCTTAGAAAATACATTTCCATGCTCTTCCACAAACATTGGATTTAAGATACGACCAATTCTAATGTCATCACCATAATATTCGTGTTGTTTTATTAAACCTAAATCAAAAAAGAATTTTTTTAA
>CAYOCN010000045.1:0-1457 GCA_964402525.1 uncultured Candidatus Saccharibacteria bacterium
AAGAAGAATTGGCAACAAAAAACTCCCCTTTCGGGGAGTTTTTTGAATACATTTTAAGGCGTATTAACCAGAGATAATACTTAGATTAAGCTTCGTCAACTTCAGCATCAGCTGTTTCGTAATCACTAGCTGGATTAAAGTCTGCATCAACATCGTTTGTACCCGTTGCATCTTCTGCATAAATCTACTTATACCTTCTTCTTCGGACTGACTTATAAGTATATGAAAATGATTTGGCATTAAACAATAAGCTCCAATATTTACAATTCTTTTACCTCTTTCAAAATCAGTGAACCTATTGGTTATACTTCGAGATTTAAAATTATTAATCGAATTAGTTAAAAACAGTAATTTTATAAAATGATGATAATCAGCATTGTCATTAAAAATAGGCTGCTTACTATTACCTCTATTATATATATGATAAAACTCATTATTCACAAATGGGGTTTTACGTATAGACATATTAAAATTATATATCAATTATATCTGCACAGGCAAGGTCTAAATCTGTCTAGGCCTTGCCTGTGCAAAAACATTGCTGTCTAGGCCTTGCCTGTGCAGAATAAATGGTATTTTTTATATTATATTTATTGTATAATATGATTACATTATTATTATATAAAAATATAAAAACATGAAAGAACAAGTAGCAGAAAAGTCAGAATTAGAATACCCTTCTGAATCAATGAAGGTTGAACATAATACAACTGACTCAGAAGTAAAGGTAATTAATCTTCCCGAAGATTATTTACAAAAGGCAAAAGAGTCACATAAAAATAAAGAATCAGCGATTTCAAAATTAAAAGAAAAGATTTTTTCTATGTTTAAAGAAAAAACAATTGCAGAAATGACGGACAGAAAAGCACTCAGCGAAGTAATAAGGAATGATTTATATGATCTCTCTTTACAAAAAGATAAAGTTGGAATAAATATGAGCTCAGGATACAGAAGTCTAATGGTAAAATATGGAATAAACAATGAGGAAGGAGAAAAATTAGTACAAGAGATTGAATCTATAAAAAAACAATTAAACAACCTTGACTATGGTGATACCAGAATAACAAAACAAGAAGAATTCAATAAAAAGCGTAAAGAATTTTCAATTATGTTAAATGGTGTTGTTGAAAAAAGACTATTAGAACTTGATCAAAAATCCTTATAATTTTTATTAAAAAATCCCCCTAAGGGGATTTTTTAATGTTTTTGCACAGGCAAGGCCTGTGCAAGGAGAGAAATTCTCTATTAATCTGTCTAGGCAAGGCCTGTGCAAGATGAGTTTGGGGGTTTTCCCTACCCCGAGGGTAGGGGGAATTGGTTTAGGGGAAACTGTAACTGTCTAGGCAAGGCCTGTGCAGAAGATAGGTTTGGGAGTTTTCCCTACCCCGAGGGTAGGGGGAATCTTGTAGGGCGAAGCCGTAGGCGGGGCCACTGTGAGCGTCGCCGTGGTGACGTTG
>CAYOCN010000045.1:1467-5059 GCA_964402525.1 uncultured Candidatus Saccharibacteria bacterium
CCTTTGTCTCCTTTAGTAGTAAGGACGAGTAGCAAGGACGGTCCTTGCTAGGTTCGGTCTTTACTAGGTTTTGTAAGGTTGGTGGGGGTGGGGGGAAAATTGGGAAACAAAAAAGCACCCAGAGCGTTAAGCTCGGGTGCTTTTTTGAATACATTTTAAGGCGTATTAACCAGTTAAGCTAAGTTAATTAAAGATTAACTGTTGCTGTTGTTGAATGTTGTTTTGTTTCAGGAACTGTTTCACCAGCTACTGAAGAAACTACAACTTCTACCCATTGACCATTTTGAGTGGCAGTAATAGCTGTAGTTGCAGTAGCACCTAAGCTATAACGAACACGGAATGTTGCTGTATCTCCAGCTTCAACTGCATATTTTGTTGGAGTAGTAGGAGTTACACTATCACCACTAAACCATGTTACTACTCCTGCAATATCAGTTTCATATACATTAGAATCAGTTCTTATAGTACCAGTACTTCCTGCTGCTAATGCGTCGTTAACATTTGCTGTTACGACATCAAAAGCGTCTGTACCATCACTATTATCAACGGTAAAGAAGAAATCAAGAATTGTTCCAGTTGAATTTGCAACCCAACTATAACTACCTATAGTTGCAGCTGATGTACTTAGAGTAAGTAATTCACCTGTTCTATCTGTAACTGATGCTGTAGAAACAGAATCACCATCAGTATTTTCAACTACCATAGTTGAAGCATCTAATGAGAATGTAATTGACTCACCAGTATCATAAGTAGTTACCAATCCTTCTTCCATGAACTTCGCATAAACTTTAACTTCTGCAGTACTACCAGCTGTAATTTCAAAATCTCCTTCATCTATAGTAAATGTATAAATACCAGCGTTGTAATCGTAGTTGTCATAAACTGTACTACCAACCTTTAGATAAATATCATCTACTACTTCATCAGCATTAATTCCACCTGTTGTGGGATCTGCTGTTATAGGAATCTCGAGAACGTTTAGATCTGATGAATCTGAAGCTGCTTTAAGCTTGTAAGCAAATACTAAATATTCATCTGAAACTCCAGTATCTTTAACTACCAAAGTTGAAGCATCTGGATTACCTGATGATGACAAACTTGTAATTTCATCATTTGTTGTTGAGTCATCAAAAGTAACTACTGACGCAGCAACTTCTGTTGTTAAATCGTTTGTCATAACAACACCCATTGCATCTTGGAAGCGAACACTTGTTACATCAACATTCCAAGTATATGTGTCAGTTGAATCAATAGCTGAATTAGCTTTTACTTCTACATAAAACTTAGTTTTATCACCCTTTCTTACAACTGCATTAGAAAGAGCAATTGATTTACTATATTCACCTGTAGCATCTTTATTAAGATCTGCAGCATCTACTGAACCAACCTTTGTTGACCCCATATAGACATCTACACTATCAATGTATCTTTCAACGCGAGTAGAACCTGATCCTGCATTAGTATCAAGTGTTACTTTCATTGAACTAACAGAAATATCAGATCCATTATCTGCTTCTACATAAACACCGAGAACTTTCTCAGATTTACCCTCTAATACTGTTCCCTCTGTTCCTGATGTAAAATCAGTTACAATAATGTCTCCTGCTCCTCCTGTTAGAGGACCAGTTGTTCCAACTACTGCGCCGTCACATTTAGCACCAGTTGTTGAACTAAATCCTGCTGTTGATGTACAACCTGCTGGAAGAGTAGTAACAACTACTGCACATGATTGACCAGTTGTTGAACTAAATCCTGTATTTGATGTACAACCTGCTGGATATGTTCCTCCAACTACTGCAGCACTCATCTTAGCTAAAGTCATAGGACCAGCAATTCCATCAGCTGTTAAGCCGTTAGAAGCTTGGAAAGCCATAACTGCAGCCTTTGTCATAGGACCAAAAGATCCATCTGCTGTAAGTCCTAGCTTTGTCTGAAGTTCTATAACATCAGCACCTTTACTACCAACTCTTAGGGTAGCTCCGGAAAATGCATCAGCTGTTAATACTCCTACTGAGAGTACTAGAGCTAAAGCGAAAGTTCCGATTAAAAATTTCTTTATCATATTTTATAATTTATACACGTTTAAATTAATTTCGACTAATTCTAAAATACGACTGATAATAAATTGTGTATTCTAGAAAAAAATTAATATGTGTGTATCATTTAATAATTACGAATTAAGAATTAATAATTACGAATTAAATCGAAATAAAAATTCAAAACTCAAAACTATTGTTTTACTTAACTTCTAAATAATAAATTTTATCTCTCTATTACTCTCCTCCGCTTCTCTATCAAAAGCAACGGTGAAGTAAACAGAAAGAAAAGAAATAAAATTTAGAATTGTAAACTAAACAAAATAACATTGCCTATCTTTAATTCTCTTTTCAAAAAAATTTGAGAAGAAAACGAGACAAGCATATCTGCCTTGTCGACAGGGCCGATACCACATTTTGAAATCTTATAAATAATTTTTCTTTTACCACCCGTCTCTATCAACAGGGTAAACTTAATTCTCTATCAAAAAATTAAGACTCACCCAATCTCTATCAATCGAGTGACTTAAGAAAAATAAAAACAAAAAATTCAAAACGGATCTGACCAGGGAAAACTTAACAAGTAGCAAGTAGTAAGTAGAATGTAGAAAGGAAAAATCCAAAATACAAATACCACTAAATACTACGGCTATAAATTATTTGGTATTAACAATTTATAGTATTAAATTTTCAATGATCTTCTCTTCCCAAAATGTGCTTATATTATAAGTACACAGGGATAATACATATTATCATATCTGGTAAAATAATACCAGCGACAATACATATATGTATTATATACTCGAGGTTTAAAATATGCAACATATATATAGGGTTATTACCGAATATGTGGATAACTCTCATTAGGGGCAAGCGGATAGTGATAAGGGATTAGGGATAAATCATCCTTAATTTCTATAAAATGTCGTGCATAATTATAATCCTCCAATTATAACTGACGAATAAGGGAAGCAATTCTTACAAGGATTGTAGTGAGTATCGAGACCAGCGCTTGGCTCCCGTTTTTACCAACTTGCCGTTTAAGACAAGAGTGTTTAATTCGCGTTGAATTGTCTTTTCAGAACAGTCAGCAAAAGCCAAAGAAATGTCTTTAATCGAAGCACCTGATTGACCGATTGGCAAGTCTTTAATCAGAGTCAAGATTTTAATCTTTCGCTCTTCCCTTTCTACTAAATTACTATGGGGAGAATTTATTTTCTTAACTTGATATTTTTCTATATCTCCGTTTGTAAAAGACATTGTATTATATGGTGTCCTTTTGTCTAATTGTCCTATAGAGTTGTCCTTTATATAACCATGTCCTTTATAATTATAATCTTGATTTTTATTAAGGACACGGTCATCTTGGGACTCAAACATCTTATCGTCTAAAGTAAAAGTAAAGTGTTTATCTTTCGAGCGGTAGGATTCTAACTGGCCAACTAAATCATTGAATTCTTTCTTTAAAATCATGGTATTCATTTCAGAGATAAAACCAATGGTATATGATATTTCAATGAAGGATAAAATTTCTTGAATATGGGTCAAGGAAATCG
>CAYOCN010000046.1:0-4983 GCA_964402525.1 uncultured Candidatus Saccharibacteria bacterium
GTTGGTGTTAAATTCATGATCTTATATTAATGCAAAAAATAAAAAAGTTCGACACCTTCTTGGGTTTTGAACAAATGGGGTTGTTATTACAGTCTAAAATACTGGTGGGCGAGAGAGGACTTGAACCTCCACGGGTTTTACCCCACTACGTCCTTAGCGTAGCGCGTATACCATTCCGCCACCCGCCCACGTTTATTCTGCTTTCAACAACAACCATTATACCCCATTTTATTACTTTATAAGTAGCTTTTTTTCCCGTGAAACAAACTTCACAACCCTATCAAAAATATCAAGCCATTGATTAAAAGTAACTTTGTCAACAGTGGATTGAAGAGGTAAATTTAGATCAGAAGAGATTCTAGTTAACTGCTCATAAGTAAATATATTTTTTAGGCGGATTTTGATATTGGGTTTTTGCTGACCTACCACGTATTTTATAAACTTTGTGTAAAGTTCTCGATTTTCAGCAGAAATTAAAGGAATTTCACGTAGAGCAAATCTCATTAAAACCACATCAACAGAAGGTTTTGGAACAAAATCATCTTTAGAAAAGTTATGAATAATACTTAAATCAAAAAGGGGTCTAATAAGAAGCGATAATTGGAATCCCTCAGTTTTACCCATAAATCTAAAAGCAGCTTCTTTTTGAATAAAAACATAAATATCTTTTGGCGGATTTTTTATACTAGTAAGTTTGTTTAAAATCTCAGAAGTTTTGTTAAATGGAATATTTGAAAAAACCTTAAATGGTTCGGAAAATTGCTGGTATTGTAAAAAGTCAGTAATTTTAAGTTCTGCATTTGAAACATCAGCTAAAGATTCTTTGGTTTTGTAGGCAAATTCAGGATCAATTTCAAAAGCCACAACTTTTTTACAGTATTTGGCTAGTTCACGAGTTATTATTCCACGTCCACAACCAATTTCGAAAACTAAATCGTCTTTTGTTATGGAGGTTTTAGACAATAAATTATTTACCAGTGTTGAGCTGTGTAAGAAGTTTTGCGAGTATTTTATTCTGTTTGTTAGTTCTTTTTGTAACATATATAAGTAATTTGGTGGCATGCTACGCAGGATACTGGTGGTCCTCTGCGAGGACACCCCAACTGACTAAGCTCATTACATTCGCTAAGTCATCTGGTGCCGAAAGTGGGACTTGAACCCACACACCCTTTCGGATACAGCCTTCTGAAGACTGCGCGTCTACCAATTCCACCATTTCGGCGCGGTTATTGCTTTATCCTACAGTACTTTTGTTATATACTCAAACCAGTATGACATTACCAAACTTAAAACCCAATATAAATTTCAAATTTAATTTTAAAAGAATTTTATTAATTATAGTATTAGTAATTTTTGGGATTCCACTTTTACGTGGATTAAACCCATTTTTTATAGTTGAATACGGAACATTGGGCGTGGTGTCAAGATTTGGAAGAATGAACCACTTAGCTAGTTCAGGACTTAATTTAAAAGTTCCGTTCGTAGATAAAATTCAGTTTTATACAACTCAAAAAATAATTTACGAAACAAGTGAACAACCCGAACAAAGTCCTTATTTCAATCAAAACAAAAACAATTACAACTTTTCAAGCACTGCTCAAAAAAGTTATTCGGACTCAGCAGATTACCCAGTTGATACGTCAACCAAGGATGGTCAACAAGTAAGCATTAGGTATACCTTAAGATATAGATTAGATCCAGAAAAAATATTGTGGATCGCTGAAAATATTGGAACACAAGATCAGTTAGCCCAACGAATTGTACAAGCCGAATCAAGATCGGTAACTAGAAACATTGCGCGTGAATTTCCAGCCCCAGAACTTTACACCGGCAACGTATTTAATTACCAAAAACGTGTGGCTGAAATGTTAACAGAAAGCTTTAGTAAAAATGGAATTGCATTGGATGAGTTTTTAGTTAGACAAATAAAATTTGCAGATCAATATGTGGCCGCCGTAGAGCAAAAACAAATAGAACAAGAAAAAATTAAAACCGAAGAATTTAAAGCTCAACAAGAAGAATTTATAAAACAGCAAAAAATCATAAGATCTGAAGGAGAAGCAGAATCTCAAGATTTATTAAGAAAAACTATTGACTCATTAGTATTACAAAAAATGGCCATAGAAAAGTGGAATGGTATTTTACCAACGTACCTTGGAGGAAATGGGGAAGTTCCATTTATTCAGGTTAAATAGTATATGGGAGGAAATCCAACAACAATACAACGTATAAATGATGAGGATAACGAGAGTCATAGATATGAACCCGAGCGTATAGCAAAACAACACCTGTTGAAAGTTTTTGAAAAATTGGGACATATTATTGAAAACATCCTAGATAAAAAGGCACGGACGTGAAAACAAAACCACACCGTGCCTTTTCTCTTTTTGCACACTTCGGTTAATATTCGGTTTTATGAAAAATATGATAATATTATTTCGTGACTAATTTAGCCAAACCACTATCAGAATTACTCCGCCCCAATAAACTAGAAGATTTTTCAGATCAGGAACATTTAGTGGGTGAAAATGGCCCTATAAAAAAACTTCTTCAAAACAACACCATAAACTCAATGATTTTTTGGGGACCACCAGGATGCGGAAAAACCACACTAGCGCGAATAATTGCTAATGAACTTGACGCAAATTTTATAGAAATTTCTCCAACCACCGCCGGTGTTAAGGATATTAAAGCAGCTGTAGAAAATGCCAATCAAAAGTTTTTTGGACAAAAAGATCAAACCTTGTTATTTGTTGATGAAATTCATCGGTTTAACAAAGCACAACAAGATTATTTACTTCCTCACGTGGAAAAAGGAACAATCACGTTAATAGGCGCCACAACCGAAAACCCATCGTTTGAAGTTATTTCTCCACTTTTATCAAGAACTCGCGTTTATAAGTTCAATCCTATTACAAAAGAAAATATTAAAAAACTACTGGAAAGAGCAATAAAATTTTTAAACGAAAATGACCACGCCTTACAAATAGACGATGAAGGAATGGATTTTTTAATTGATATGTCCAATGGAGATGCTCGAAACGTTTTAAATGCCTTGGAATCAATTTTATTAACGGGTTACACCAAAATAGATAAAGAAAATATTAAAAAAGTTTTACAAGAAAATCTAAACCGCTACGATAAAAAAGGCGATGAACATTACGATACAATTAGTGCTTTTATAAAAAGTATGCGCGCCAGTAACGTGGATTCGGCACTTTATTATTTAGCTAAAATGATTGATGCCGGTGAAAATCCAAAGTTTATTGCACGTAGAATGGTTATTTTTGCTTCTGAAGATATTGGAATGGCCAACTCTAATGCGTTAATCGTGGCAAATGAAGTGTTTAGATCGTGCGAAACAATTGGATATCCTGAATGTCAGTTGAGCCTTGCCCATGGAACAATCTATTTAGCCACCGCTAAAAAGAGTAGAGAAGTGAATGATGCATTTTTGGCGGCTTTAACTGATGTTAGAAACACCGGTAACTTAAGCATTCCATTACATATTCGCAATGCCCCAACAAAATTAATGAAAGATATGGGCTATGGTAAAAACTACGAAATGCACCCTGAAGAAAGTGGAATTAAAAATAACAAAAATACGTATTTACCAAAGGAATTACAGCACAAAAAATATTTTAGGAGTGGTAATTAGTTTTTAGATTTTTCTACAGCTGCAACCACCTGAGGAACAATAAGTGTATATAACACTTCTAATTCAGCTTTATTAAAAGGAACTCTATTTTCAAATTCATAACCACGAAAATACATACGTTTTTGGTCATCGGTATAGTTAATACCTTGAGGCATCACAATAGTTTGAGTTAATTCATTGTAGTGGCGACAATCAATATCAGTGGGCATATCTTCTCCCAAACCTGCCACCTTTTTATACAATGGGAAAAATCCCTTAAACATTTGTACAACGTTATACATACCTTCAGCCGCGTTTAATAATTGCTGTTTTATTTTGGATGCACTCGAGTCGCCCTTTTGCAATACATCGTAATTTTTCATTTCATAAGAACCTGTTACAACTGCAACAGTTTTACCCGTATCTTCTTCTTTAATCATATTTATAGCCACTAAATCGTTGTTTTGAAGTGGTCTATCAAATTTTGCGCGTAAACCAGGATAAGATCTTTTAAATTTTTCCAACATAACCAAATCTTCGGGTGATAAAGATGTTATGTCTACATTAGAAATACGAGCATTAAAATCATCCAAAAAACCTGTAGGATTTTTTAGGATACGTAATAAAAGATCTCCAAGTTCAGGATAAACAATTTCATCCTTGTGCAATTCCATAATGGAAGCTCTAGCCAAATTTTCAAATATGTGACCACGTGCAATTACACCTATTTCTTCAGGTGATAAAGTTTTTTTATATACATCTCCTTGAATTTTTATTTCACGAACAATAATATCTATACAATTAGTTTCATAAAAACTTCCAAGCACATTTTCCTGTAAGTTATATCTATTTAAAGTATTGTTATATTTTTTTGTATCTTTTTCTTTGGATTCAAGAGGTTTTGATCGTAAAAGATCCTCCATAGTGGGATAACCTACTGTTTTTCTAACAGAATCCATAGTTTCGTTGGATTTTTTAGATAAAGTTTCATCCTCATAAATTTCGGTCACAGCACCTGTTGTAGGCATCATATTTATATTATAGAGAGTTATTTGCTAAAAAACACAATAGAAACTACAGAAACAAAAAATAATAATACAGGTAAATAATCCACCACAAAATTATTAGTTTTATTTCGTATATGGATATAAATCATAAACAACAGTATTTCAAAAAGTATTAAGTAGGATCTAATGTAGTTTAAAACCCAAAACGCTTGTGTTGGATCAATAGGAAGAGGGTAACCATATAAAATAAATGTTATAGGAGCAAACAAAACCACTCCTCCAGAAACTAAATCTAAAAATATATGAGAAGCAGAACCTAATAAAAACACGGCACTTGCC
>CAYOCN010000047.1:0-4797 GCA_964402525.1 uncultured Candidatus Saccharibacteria bacterium
AAACTTTAAGGTAAATATTTTGTTGATCTGTTCTGATCTTTAGTTCTTTGGTGATATCTTTCACTTCTTTAACCACATCAATTTTTTCTGTTTTAAACTGAATGGTACCCTTCTCCATTCTTGATATATCCAACATTTCGTTAATTAAAGTGGTCATTCGTTCTGAATTTTCCATTACCACTTTTACGTATTCTTTTTGTTTAATACTTAATTTACCGCCTTTACCTGTATCTAACATCCACATGTACCCTTTTATAACAGTCATGGGGGTTCTTAGTTCGTGGGAGGCTACAGATAAAAACTCGTCTTTTAGGATTTCTAGCTTTTTTTCTTTTGTAATGTCAGTGATGGTTATAAGACATTCGCTTTTTCCATCTGGAAATTTAAGAGTGGAGGTTGTGAGGTTAACATACCTTTTGTCTGTTGGTGTGATCATAACAATGTCTTCAATATGTGTATTACGTGGATTTTCTATGAAGCAGTATTTTTTAATGTTTAGTGGTTCTTCCTTTTCATTTTGAAGTTTTATTAATTGTTCTACGGATGTTCCGATTATTGCGTTAACGTCTTTTATATCTAAGATGTGTTCAGTTATTTCGTTAAAGAAGGTGATTTTATAGGTTTTATCAATTGCAATAACTATTTCGGATACGTTATATAAAAGTTGCTCGGTACGTCTTCTTTGTACTAACAACTCCATGTTTTTTTCGTACAGTTGTTTTGCAATGTTTTGGGTAATCATTATAGACTTCGTTTTAACCGAAGATACCGGCTTTTTCAAGACCTGTGTTACTGGTTTTTTATGAACTTTTGGGGGCATTATGTTTATTTTACCTTTTGTGGTGTTAGGGAGCTAGTAGATTATATATGTGCCAATTTAAATTGGCTGTGGTAACATATTCACATGTTTGTGAAATTTACACCATATCAAATACAGGAATGTCTTTACGATGAAGAAAGAACTCAAAAGTTTTTGGGTGCTATAAATGAAACTGTAAAAAAGGGAGATATTGTTTTAGATGTTGGTAGCGGCACTGGAGTTTTGGGTATGTTTGCAGCAAAAGCTGGTGCAAAAAAAGTTTACTGTGTTGAAGCAGACGATCGATTTGTTCCCGTTATAAAACAAAATATTATTAATAATAACTTGCAGGATGTTATGGAAGTAATTCATTCTGATGCAGCAGAAGTATCTTTTGATTTTAAATTTGATGTAATTATTGGTGAATTATTAGATACAGGTTTATTTAACGAACCCCAAGTTCAGGTTATGAACATTGTTAATAAGTTTTTAAAAGAGGGTGGAAAAATGCTTCCTCAGGATTGTAAATCTTGGGTTACACCTGTAAGTGCACAAAAAGAACTTTACGGCATAGATATTACGTACGATGCTCGATACGAAATGCTTTCTGGTGACGATTATTTATCAGATAAAATTTTATATGATGAGGTATTTTTTGATAAATTTGTTCCAGTTGATTTAAAATCTTCCGTTGAGTTTACGGCCAATAAAGATTCTTTTATGAATGCGGTTAGAATAGATAGTGAATCTAAACTAAGTGAAAATTTCTCTGCCGGGGAATCTAGATTTTTGTTTGGTCCCATAATAATTTTTGTTAAAAATCCTTTAAATGTTTATAGTGGACACCGCTATAAGATTGATTTAGAATATAAAAGAGGTGGAGATCCTCTAGAAGCTTTAATATCTGTTTCTGAACTCTCCTAAGATTTTTTATGTCTACAGTTAAACCTTCTACAATAAAATGGTTTAAGATGTTTCTTGGTATATTTGGTACCTTGTCTATATCCTACTGGTTTTATTATTATGTTTATTTAGCAACTGAAATACGTGAGTATTATTCTGTTTTTGGTATTCTTCTTACAATTTTAACTTTATTCGGTGTTATATCGGGTTTTATAGTACAAAACAAATGGGGTTCCTACAAAAGTTTAGTTGGTAGAAGCTTGCTTTTTATTACGCTGGGTCTGCTGATGTGGTTTGTAGGAAATATTATCTACTTGATTATCTCTTTATCCCAAGTAGGTGGTACCGAAATGTATCCAAGTATTGCTGATTACTTTTTTATTCTTATTGACCCGTTTTATGCTGTAGCTTTGCTAATTATTATGAAATATTCAGGTGTTATGAGTAAGTTTAAAAAGGTGTACTCTTATTTGATTCTTCTTTTGGTTCCTATTGCTTGTGTGTACGCTAATTATTTATTGTTTTTTAGCGATTACAGTAGTTTGAAAGATATTTTAGTGTCCGAGTTAGTTTTTGATTTGGTTTATACTTTTGGAAGTATTGCTGTCATGACGCTTGTAATATTGGCATTTGCTCTTAGTTTAGGTAAGTTGGGTGGGATGTTTAAAAAATCTCTATACATGTTTTTTATTGGATTTGCTCTTCAGTATATAGCAGATGTTTTTTATTCCTTGCGTATGGATATAGAGTTGTACAATAATGGTGGCGTTGGTGATGTTTTATTTTTTTGTTCCGTCTTTTTTATAATATTTGGAGTACTCTTTTTAAACCCCAGTAATTTAAAAGAGTTGGATATGTCTAATGAAAATAACAGCAACTGATGTAATAAAACGTATGATCGATGAACAGAGCCAAATAATTGGAGAATCTTTGGCTAAGTCTAGAGCTGTCGCTTCCGGTGCTATCACTTACTCTCAGGGTATGACCAGTTTTGAATTAAAGGGCAGTGCCCCAATTGCTATTGAAAATGTAATCAAATCTTATGCAGAAATTTTTGGGGATGCTTCTGTAGATGTGTGTCTCGATGTTATAAAAAAGTTTCCATCACAAGAAGTTTCTGTGTATCTGTCACCTTTTGTTAAAACATTACTAACAAAAAATTAATTTATTCGTAAATATTTTCTACAGGGTACTTCATTCCTCTATCCATTTTTATAACAGTAATATCTTCAGTTCCAAAAGTTTCTTTTAAATAGTCAACGATACCTTTGTCGTTGAATTCTTTACATGAATAAAGGTCAATAGTTACAAAACCTCTTTTTGCAAAAGTATGAATGCTGATATGTGATTCTTGAATCATTACAAAACCACTAAATCCACCAGGATCTTTTCCACCTGTTCCCAAGTTACCTTCAGCTTTTACTATGTATGGTTCGGTGATTTTGGTCATTTCAGCCATTTTGGCTAAGTTATTTAAAATATCCCAACATAATTCCATGTTGTTTAGTTTTTCTAATTTGCATTGGTATGCGTCAAATATTAAATGTTTTCCGAATACTGTAGTTTCCATATTTTATTTACCTATACATATAAAACAACTTTAATGGTACTGCGTCAACTAATGTATAAGTATGAGTATTCTAACATACCTCATAGTATTTTCAAATAGGTTATTTTGTGATAAGATATGTCAAATCTTTGGATAGGAGGATTAAAATAAATGAATGAAATAATGGTGGTTTTTTCTGCCGTTATTTGGGGCGTTTTAGAAGGGTTTATTGGGACTAAACGTATTCCATCTCTTCTTAAACACCCATTGTTTTTGATGTTATTTGGGGGCAGTTGTATGTACCCCTATTTAACGTCCCTAACCAACGGCATGAATGTTGGTTGGGCTTTGGGTCTTTGGGAAATTATTGCAACAGTAAGTTATGTTGTTACTGCTGCCTTATTGACGTCCACTGACCTTCCGTCAATTTTCACTCTTAAGTTTTTTTGGGGTGCCCTGCTTTGTGTTGGAGGAACTATTTTTCTGACATGGGGAACCTCTATAATGAGTGGAAATTGATAATGTATGTCTCAGTCGCTGTCTTTTCAAAAAAGCACTGACTGGGACATTTTTTTGTAACATAATATAAATATATGAAAACAGGATTAGTAACAGGATGCTTTGACATTCTTCACATTGGACATATACACTTTTTAAAAACTGCAAAATCTCAGTGCGATAAATTAATTGTTGGAATAAACTCCGACTCTATTGTTAAACAAATAAAGGGTGAAAGTCGCCCAATCAATTCTCAAGACCACCGCAAAGAATTACTACTCTCTTTAAAATATGTTGATGATGTTTTTATATTTGATACGTGGCTTATTGAACCTGTGATTGCTCAATATAAACCTGATATTTACTTTATTCCCCAAATAGATCCTGGTGAAAAAACTAAAACTGATGTTGCAAGAAAATACGAATGTGAGCTAGTTCATATTCCAATGCACGAAAGTCATGGTAAAATCAGCACAACGTCGATAGTCTGTAAGCTTTCTGCCCAGAAAGACACTGATGCCACTTTTTATTAAGTACTTAATTTATATTGGTACGTACATAAATAGGCCCTTAACCTGGTCAGGTTCAATTCCCTTATTTTTTAATTTTAATTGGAGGTATTTATAATGGTAGTTAAACCTATTCACCACAAAAGAGTAACTTGTTCCAAAACAGGTATTCGTAAAAATTTACGAACTGGTGTGGAAGATGAATTTACTCCCCTATCTTCACTGGATGTTAATAGCATTAACGATTTTGACGAAATGTTAAAAGCTATGGCTAATACCTCGTTTGGTGGTAGAACTGTTGGTGATGCTGCTGATGTTATGTATAAAATGTTTTTGGATAAAAAGTGTTTTAAGATTTTAACCGTTAGTGGTGCTATGACTGCTGGAAAAATGGGTCTTTTAATTTGTGAAATGATTAATCGTGGTTATGTGGATGCCATTGTTTCTACAGGCGCTTTGATGGCTCATGGTTTAGTTGAATCTTTGGGAATGCTTCATTTTAAATATAAAGTTACTACTACTATAGAAGAAGATACTGA
>CAYOCN010000048.1:0-4790 GCA_964402525.1 uncultured Candidatus Saccharibacteria bacterium
TAGAACAGATGCAGATTATGGCTCATAAAAAGAAAGTGTCGTTGAGTGTAGTCTTTAAAGTTCAACAAATACCTCATGTAACTATGGATGCCCTTAGGTTTCGAGAAGTTTTTGAAAATCTTATAACTAATGCACTTGAGTATACTTTGGAGTTAGGTGTAGTTACCGTAGAAGTAAATATAGTGAACGATATGATTTTAATAAGCGTACACGATAATGGAATCGGTATTTCTGTTGCTGAACAAAAATTACTTTTTACTAAATTTTTTAGATCAGAGAATGCGACTAGAAAAAACCCCGAAGGATCTGGTTTGGGCTTATATGTAGTGAAATCTTATGTGGAAAATTGGGGTGGTCACGTATCTGTTGAAAGTTTTGTAGGAAAAGGTTCTACGTTTACAATAAGTTTACCTATTTCCAAAATTGCGTCTTTGTATAAAGTTGATTAGGTAGAAATGAGGTGTCTTATATGAAAAAAATTCTTGTTGTTGAGGATGAGTTATCCTATTTACACTTATTGCACGATCAGTTAACACAGGAGGGTTACGATGTTATCGATGCGCACGATGGGAAAGAGGGATTAGCGCTTGCGAAGGAACACGCCCCGGATTTAATTCTTTTGGACATTAGAATGCCCGTTATGGATGGTATGACAATGTTAACGTTACTTCGTGGCGAAAAAGGATTTAAAAACTCAAAAGTTATTTTACTTACTAATATAGAACCTGACGGTAAAGTAATAGGCGAAGTTATGTTAGATCAACCTTTATACTATTTTGTGAAAAGCGATATTAAACTTCATACATTACTGGAAAAGATAAAAACTGTACTTGCTTAGTAAAAAGCGGGTGATATCTTGTGACACTACCCGCTTTTGCCGTAGAAAACTCTTCGAACATTTTTGTCTCAGCTATTTTAGTGCCCTTATGCCTGTTTTTAGTATAAGTTTTGTAAGTATTTGGGAGAACGTAGCTCTGTACTTTTGTCTATCCTTTCCTCTTAAGTTTAAGATGCCTGCATTCCAGTAAGCTACCATTGCTCCATCTAGTTGACTTATATTTACGCATAGACCATCCGTTTTTGAGATGTCCCCGCTTACTGAAAATTGGTTTTTACCAATTGTGTACGTTACTTCAAATGGTAAAATCCAACCATACTCTTCTCTAAAAAATTTTTTCCCCTTTTCTAAGCTTACTATTGCAATTGCAACTTCCATTATTGTCTTCTCCTTTTATGGTATAAAAATAGCGGTCAGTTGACCGCGTTGTACATGGTTATTTTTTCTACTATATTCGAAGAGAAACTCATATCTAAAGAATAGTTCTATTGTTCGTGGTTGTAAACAGGAGTATTTTAGTTGCTTTTTCGTGCGGATCTATAACGTAGAGTTCCGTCTAAAATCTTTTTTCTTAAGCGTAAATTATGTGGAGTGATTTCTAATAACTCATCATCTTCCAAAAATCCTAAAGATTGTTCTAAGCTCAATGTTACTGGAGGAGCTAATAGTGTGCTATCTTCACCAACTGATCTGTTATTTGTTAGTTGTTTTTCTTTACAAACGTTAACTTCTAAGTCTTCGTCACGACCGTTAATACCGACAATCATTCCTTCGTAAGCTGGAATTTGAGGTCCTACAAAGGTTGGTCCTTTTTCTTGAGCGATAGCAAGTCCGTAAGGAGCGGTTTTTCCTGTAGCAGAAGCCACCAAAACGCCTTTTCTAAGTTTTTGTATAGAACCACTAACTTTTTCATATCTTGAAAATATTGAGCTGGCTACTGCGGTTCCCTTAGATAAAGTAAGTAATGTTCCACGTAATCCTAATATTCCACGAGTGGTTATTTCAAACACTAATCTGGTTGCACTTCCCATTAATTCTTCTTGTAATATCAACATTCCACGTCTTCTACCGATTTCACTTTTTACTGCACCGACATATTCGTTTTCTACGTCTACTGTTAACTCCTCAACTGGTTCCATTTCAATTCCGTTAATTTTTTTGGTTATAACTTCTGGTTTTCCAACCTCTATCTCAAAACCTTCTCTTCTTAAAGTTTCCAAAAATACTGATAAATGAAGTTCGCCACGGCCTGAAATAATATATTTTCCTTCTTCGGAAATTCTAAATTTCATGGCAATGTTGGTTTGGAGTTCGCGTTCAATTCTTTCTAAAATTTGTCTACCTGTAAAAAATTTTCCTTCTTTACCCATAAATGGTGATGTATTTGGTCCAATAGCCATGCTAAGTGTAGGTTCCTCAATGTGTATGGTTGGTAGTGCCTCTGGATTTTCTGCATCTGCTAATGTATCACCAATTCCAGCATTTTTTATACCAGTTAGTGAAACGATGTCACCAGAAATTCCAATTTCAGTTTCTATTCTTTTTAGTCCTTGGTTTACATAAACTTTTTCAATTGTGGTGGTTTCTTTTGTACCATCAGCTTTTATTAATACTAAGGGCATTCCAACTACAGCATTTCCTTTTGTTATTCTTCCAATTGCGTATTTACCTTTGTAATTGTCCCAGTCCAGTGTAGTAATTAACATTTGAAATGGAGCTTTTTCATCGGCGGTTGGTTCTGGAACGTATTTTAGAATAGCTTCAAATACTGGAGATAAGTCAGTTTCTATTGAAAAATCCTCAGGCATTTCGTTCCATGCTTTTTCTTCTCTACCAATAGCGTATAAAATTGGAAATTCAAGTTGTTCGTCTTTTGTGGCTAACTCAAGGAATAAATCATATATTTTATGTAAAGTTTGTTGAATATCAGCATCTTTTTTATCGATTTTGTTTACCACAACAATTACTTTTAAATTTAACTCTAAAGCTTTTCTTAAAACGAATTTAGTTTGTGGCATACAGCCTTCTTGTGCATCCACTAAAAGTAAAACACCATCAGCCATATTAAGTGTTCTTTCCACTTCACCACCAAAATCAGAGTGTCCTGGTGTATCGATAATGTTTATTTTAGTATCTTTGTAGATAACGGCGGTGTTTTTAGCCAAAATAGTAATACCACGTTCTCTTTCTTGATCGTTGGAGTCCATTATTAAGGATTGTGTCATTAAGGATTCGTTTTCTCTAAAGGTTTTGGACTGCTTTAACAAACCATCTACAAGAGTGGTTTTACCGTGGTCAACGTGAGCAATGATAGCTATATTTCTAAGGTTCATACAGAGTGTGATTATACAGGTTTATTTGGTTTGTGTACAAGAATTGGGATTAATTACATCTTTAAAGATCTTACTGCTAGTGTTTCCTTGATTTTGCTTAACATATCTTCCATTTTTACGTTTGCCTTTACCATGTAAGCTGCCACGCCCTTACTATAAGAGCTCATCATAGTGCTTACGTCACCTTTATTGGTTAGCACGATAACGGGAACACCTTCTCCCCATGCATCTTTTGCTAATTCGATTAAAACTTCTTCCCCACTTTTTACAGGCATCATCAAATCTAAAAGTATTAAATCGGGTTTTTCTTTAAAGGCAACATTTAAACATTCTTGGCCATTTGTGGTAATTAAAACTGTGTAACCGGCTTTTGTGAGAATCTCATTATAGAGATTTTGCAAATTGACATCGTCTTCTGCTACTAAAATTTTTTCTTCACTCAACAACATTGTATCTTTATAGTAATGGTATTTTTGATTGGTTGTCAATGCTTTACATATAAAGAGGTTATAACTCTTTTTGCATGATAGACATATTCATTTCAAATGGTTTAGATTCGTACACTAATCTTGAATTATTTATTAAGTCTATAACATGTACTTTTACAGTGTAGGTGCACATTTGATCGAAGGCACATGTAACTACATTTTGATCTTTTTTGTCTATATTTCTTGAAAATTCTGAAATTACAAACACATCATTGTCTAAAAAGTATGCGCGATCAAAGTAACAGTTAGCGTTTGTGGAACATGTTAGTAATTTTGCATCAACTATTTTATCTTCTTTTTGCCCATAAAAATGAACTTCATTTGCAAGATATCCGTCACGTGTTTCATTTCTATAGTCTATAAATTCACGTTCACTGGGGGAAAATACTACTTTTTTCGTGTCTTTATGGACTGCAATTACTTTTTCAAATTCTTCTTTTTTTCCTGTATCGTCCATGGAGGCTACTGTCATCCATTTTGTATTATAAATTTCGTTTTCTTCTTTTAATTTAAAATCGTCGGCAGAAATATCAATATCTTTGTTTTTAACATTGGTTATCCAACGTTGAAAACCTTTATTAAGTTCTACTTTTGGAGGAATTTTTGATCTATCAACTGCTTTTTGTTTTAAAATATTTTGATATACACCTACCCCAGTTAATACCAGTATTGTTACCACTAACAAAATATCTAAATGCTTTTTGATTTTTAGCATAGCTATGTACTATCTTATCACTTTGTTAAAAGCGCAGCTATTCTGTATAATGAAATTTCCGTATGATATTTTCACATGCCTTTGCTGGTGTAGCAACCACTTACACTATTAAAAAGTTTTTAAAGTTTAAATTTTCCAAACTAGAAGAGAATTTGTTGTGGTTTATTGGAATTGTTGCAGCTATCTTTCCTGATTTTGATTTGATTTTGGTTGTTATATATCCAAATTTACATCATAGATATTTAATAACGCACAGTATTTTAACTTACATTGCTTTAAGCCTTTTATTATATTTGTTCGGATTTTTATTGCGTAAAAACGCGTGGGTAAAAAAACATTTAAGTTTAAAGTTTTTTGAAGTGGCAAGTGCCGTGTTTTTATTAGGTTCTGCTTCTCATATATTTTTAGATTTAGTT
>CAYOCN010000049.1:0-4723 GCA_964402525.1 uncultured Candidatus Saccharibacteria bacterium
TGTAGTGCACTTATAACCATTGATGTTACACCATAAACAGCATTAATGGATTCTCCGTTTGTAACTCTAAAGGATAAAGGAAGTGCGTGGTAAGCACGATGTAAAAAATTAAAAGTATCTAAAATTAAAAATTTAGGCATTTGAGCGTATAAACTTTACAGAAGCTTCTTAAATTCATCACCATCTAAAGTTTCATTTTCCAATAAAGCATTAGCAACTTTATCTAAAACATCTTTATTATCTTTTAGAATTTTTTTAGATTTTGCATAACACTCTTCTACTATTTTTTTTTCTTCTGCATCAATTTTAGCAGCCACTTCTTGGCTATAACCTGCTCCTTGGCTAAATTCACGATGTAACCATTCTCTTTGCAAGTTTGGTAGCTTTATTTATATCATCGGAAGCCCCAACTGTAATATCGTCAAACATAACTTCCTCCGCAACGCGACCCCCAAGCATAGTGCTTATTGCAGATAATAAATGTGTTTTACTTTCATTATGGCGTTCTCTTTCAGGAGAAATTGCGGTGTGACCAAGAGAACTTCCACGAGCAATAATTGAAACTCTAGCCACCTCATCCATTTCTGGAACTTTTGAAGCAACCAAAGCGTGGCCAGCTTCATGATAAGCCACAATTTTCTTTTCCTCAGCATTCATAAAGGTGCGACGTTCGGAACCAATAGTAACTTTTAAAGAAGCCTCATCTACATTTTTCATGGAAATATCTTTTCGACCAAGACGCGCGGCTAAGATTGCGGCCTCATTTAGCATATTCTCTAAGTCGGCACCACTAAAACCCACAGTTTTTTTAGCAATGGAAGAAACAGCAAAACCTTCTTCAAAAGGTTTACCTCTCATATGAATTTTTAAAATCTCTTCTCTGTCTTTTAAATCCGGTAATGGAATAGATAAACGTCTATCAAATCTTCCCGGTCTAACCAATGCAGGATCAAGCATATCGGGGCGGTTGGTAGCAGCTAAAACTATTACATTAGTACGTGGGTCAAAACCATCCATCTCCACAAGTATTTGATTTAAAGTTTGTTCACGTTCATCGTGACCTCCGCCTATTCCCATTCCACGTTGACGACCTATTGCATCAATTTCATCAATAAAAATCAAACTAGGCTGTGTTTCACGTGCACGATTAAATAAATCACGAACACGTGAGGAACCCACACCAACTAACATTTCCATAAATTCACTACCGGCGGCACTGTAAAAAGGAACACCCGCTTCACCGGCAATAGCTTTGGCTAGTAAAGTTTTACCAACTCCAGAAGGACCCACAAGTAAAACTCCTTTTGGAATACGGGCACCTAAGTCACGGTATTTTTGAGGATTTTTCAAAAAGTCTACAATTTCAATCATATCTGTTTTAGCCTCCTCATTTCCTGCTACATCTTGAAAAGTAACTTTAGACTGACCTTTATCAAAAAGTTTGGCACGCGATTTACCAAAAGACATAATGTCTCCATTCGCGCCTTTCATCTGTTTAAAAATAAAAAATAAAATTAAGATTGGAAACCCAAACATTAACAAAGGGGATAAAATATCAGTAATACCGACTCTATGTTCAACTTTTAATTCTCCTAAAATTTTAGCTCGATCAATAGAATTATTTTTTAAAACGTCATCAAAACTAATATTTGATTCTTTTTGAGCTACAACCTTAGAGCCATCTCGCAATAAAACTTCAACGTTATCTCCGGAAACCACCACATTTTGAACTTTGTCAGTAGATATCAAGTTTAATACGTTACTTAAAGGAACTTTTTGCAAACTAGAATCAAAATTAAATGCCGATAACAATATGTATAAAATAAATACAGCAAAGAAATAAAAGAAAATATTATTTAAAGGAGATACGAATTTTCTCACACCCTTCAGAGGATTTTTGTCTTTAAGATTAGGTTTGTTATTTTTAGCTACTGCCATAATAAAATTTGGTTTCTGCAAAATTATACTTACTAACACTCAAAATGTCATCTAAGGAGTTTCATTCGTGACTTTACGTCTCTCATAGTATCCTGCACTTCTTTTGTAGTTGTCATAATACCCTTATTTAAAATTTCTTCAACTTCGTTGGGGTGGCTTTCATAGTAACTACGCTTTTCCCTTATAGGATCTAAAAAGGTATTAAGAGCAACAAAAAGCTTTTCTTTTACTTCTACATCACCAACAGTTCCTTTTGTGTATCTTTCTTTTAAATCAGCAATTTCGTCTTTGTTGGGGTTAAAGGCGTCGTGGTACATAAATACCGGATTTCCTTCCACATTTCCAGGATCGGTAGCATGCAATCTAGTTGGATCAGTAAACATTTTCATAACTTTTTCTTTTAAAGTTTTTTCATCATCACTTAGGTAAATGGCGTTGTTTAAAGATTTAGTCATTTTGGCACCGCCGTCAACACCAACCAAACGTTTCACTTTACCAACTAAAGGTGCGACATCAGCAAAAACTTCGCCATACACAGTGTTAAATCTACGAGCAATTTCATTTGTTAATTCAATGTGGGGCAGTTGGTCTTCGCCAACTGGAACTACATCCGCGTGAACACACAAAATATCAGCCACCTGCAAAACTGGAAAGTTTATAAAACCTAATGAAAAGTTGTCACCCATTCCTTTATCACGTATTTCGTCCTTTAACGTGGGGTTTCTTAAAACTCTATTATGAGAAACTAACATGCTAAAAATTGTAGCCAATTCATAAATTTCAGGAATTGAAGATTCGGTAAAAAAGTTAACTTTTTCTGGATTTAAGCCAACGGCCAAATTATCCATTAAAACATCCGCAACTGAGCTGTGAATTAAAATTGGATCCTCAACATATTTTGGATAAGCAAACGAGTGCATATCCGCAATAACAATAAAAGTATCGTAGTCACTTTGAAGGGCTACTCTATTTTCTAAAGAGCCAACATAATGACCAAGATGTAGTTTACCTGTAGAATTATCTCCTGTTAAAATGCGTTTTTTGTTTGCCATAGTAACTAATTTATCACATTTTGACATTATAAAAAATAATTTTGTTTGTATAATTAAACATATGATAATGCTTTCACCAGAAAACCTTTTAAAACCGTGGTTAAAAACAGCAAAAATGGAAGTTATGTATTACTTGGGAAGCTACTATGTTTTTAATTTTCTAATATCTATTTTTGAAATCCCACTTTTATATCGTATTACAGGGTCACTTAAAGGAATTGTTTTAATTTACTTGGTGTACTTTGCATGGATATATATAGGTATACTTTTGTTTTTTATATCAGGAATAAAAATAAAAGTTTCCACCATTTTTAAAACCAGCATAATCTTTCAAATGCTTTCGATGATCTTTTGTTTAATACATTTTAAATACTTAAACAACACTTCCTTTATAGTTCCTGTTTTTGCACTATCTGGAATAAAAACCGCACTGTATGCACTGGGATACCACATTTCAATGTTAAATATAGTACATGAAGAACAGAGGGATACCTTTATGTTGAGGTTTCAATCTTTATACACATTGTTACCTGTTTTTATACCTTCAATAGGAGGATTAATTATAAAATATATAACTCCTTCATTTTTTCCTCAAAATAACATTCTTCCTCAAGGATACTTTGCACTTTTCATTGCGGGATTAGTAATTAGCATAGTTTCTTTTATCCTAGGACCAAGCATTGAGATTAGACCTCCTTTTAAAATAAGCATAAAAGAATTATTTAAGTTATTAGGTAATAAACACCTTCGTCCCGTAGGAACGTACTTAACGTACATGGGTTACACCGAAACCATAAAAAGTATTGTTTATGGTTTGTTGGCATTTTTAATTTTGACAGATGAATCTAAACTTGGAATTTACGCATCGTTGGTGGCTTTACTTGGAGCACTGTATTTAATGGGCGTTGCAGAATTAGAAAAAAAGTACAACATACAACGCATAAAAGGTTACTTGTTTGGGGTGGTTGGTGGAATGATTTCACAACTAATGCTTTTAGTAAACACAAACATGATTGGTCTTGGATTAAAAGCATTTATTGATATGTTGGTATCTCCAATAAGAGGATCGTTTGGGGAAAATATTATAAGACAAAAATATGATGAAAGCTCTAAAAAGTTGGAAATTAATAAAAGTGATCTCATCTTGTATCACGAAACACACTATGTAGTAGCAAGGTTTGCAGCATTAGGAACATTATTATTAATAATAAATTTGCAGGGCGCCAAACTTGATTTATTCAAAGTAATTATCGGAATACTTATCGTGCTAGATATCTTTGATTATTTGTTCATGAAAAAAGTTACAAAAAGTTAATTTTATAAGTTTTATTGGTGCCAATGGGTGGACTTGGACCACCGACCTAGCGCTTATGAAACGCCCGCTCTAACCCCTGAGCTACATTGGCCTGCGTAAATAACTAGAAGCGAAGCTATTATATCAGATGCAAGGGTTACTTAGACAATTGTCTGTAGGTATAGGCAACAGCAATGGTACTTAGTGGAATAGTTATAGCTAAACCAACCATAAAAACCATCATTCCTAAAATATTAACACCCACCAAAGTAATTCCTAGCAAGAATAAGTCCCATTTTATACCATTAGTAAGATCGGCACTTACCTTAGCAGAATCTCCCTTTGGAGAATCGATAAAAGCATAAGTAAGAAACATATACTTTATGGACCAGATAATTCCAGGAATAATAAGCAACAAAAATCCAACAAATATAATTAA
>CAYOCN010000050.1:0-4699 GCA_964402525.1 uncultured Candidatus Saccharibacteria bacterium
CGCATAGTTAAATCGCCAATAAGTTTAAATTCCACATCCATAATATTTTGTGGAACAGCGTGTTGTTTATTTGTTACTACTTGGTCCTGAATGGGCATATTATATCTATATTATAGTAACATTATTAATGCATTTTTATAGATACTTCTCTATCGTAATTTAAGTATCCTGCAGTAATTATATTATCTTTTGACATTTCCGGAATTGTTTCATCCACTACAACACCCATTGGTGGTTTAAAAGCAAATGAAAATTTATCCCCATTAGTACCTGGTTGTTTTTGCCAATAGAAAGAATAATTTTTAGAATCTTTAGTTAAACTTAAATAAGGGGGCAAATCGTATTCAAATAAAATAGACATGGAAGTTTTTGGTTGTATTTTTACTGCAAATTCAAAAGATTCGTAGGCACCAACTTTGGCCACTATCACTTTGCTAAAAACATCATCCACGGAGGAATCTTCGTAAATAACTTTAGCTCCTGTTAATTTAGAACCTTTTTGAGTAAGAACTCTAAAGTAATTTGTATAGGGACCTCCAGGCCACGCGTCACCTTCACCGGTATGTGTAAAGGTCACCCCGAGCTTAGCTCGTAGTAAACCGTCACGTGTATCGGAAGTAACTAGGTAGTCGTAAGCATTTTTTACATAATAATTTGCTTTAGTTCCGCCCAAATTAGCATTAACAATATTTAAGTAATCCCCGGTTGTGGAAACTAATTCCCCACTCCACTTATTAGCGGTTAATATAGGATTAACAGGACTGTTTGAAAAGTAACCCATTATGTGGCGTTCCTTTAAGGATTCGTCCACAGCAGTCACTAGTGAAGGTAATTTATCTTTTGGCAATGCAAAAAACCTCTCTAATAATTTGGAACCTAAAACTGTTAAGAAATTCTTTTTTTGCTGGGAACCATCTTTATAGTCAAAGTCACTGTGATACTGAGCTCTTTCGTATAAATTAGCTGAAGTTATTTCTTCATTATAGGGAGCTAAATAGATGGAACCGGTTACACCCAAAATACTTTGAACAAAATACAAATCCATAGAAAACACACCATCTAAAGTAACACCGTTAATTTTGTAATATAGATCTTTGATGATGTCTGCAGATTTAACAAAATCAGGATCCCAATTGGCATTTCTAATGTATAATCTATCTTCAGCAAGAAAATCTACAATTGGTTTGGGAGGTAAAACTTTAATATTTCTAACATCGATTTGACCATCGGGATTGTAAATATCATCAATTGATAAATTCGCAATTTTCCCATCTTTAAACTCTAAAATGGCGTAGGAACCGATAAACCCACCTGTAGGTCTAATTTCATTAGAATTTTGAAATAAAATCATATAGCGCTTTGTAGAGGACATTCCAATAATGTTGGATAAATCTGATATCAATAAATCCGCACTATTTAACCCCTTAGATAATTTCTCAAGATAGGAAGAATACTCACCGTACTTGGAACTAACAATAGAAGGTAAGGCTTTACTACTTACCTGTTTAAAATCGGCTTGAGCAAGTTGTAAATAATTTTTGGCAGAAGATATATCCGTACGAGCTTGAGATAAGTTAGACTCTTGCAAAGTAATATTTGAATCAGGTCGTAAAATTTCCCAAACATCGCCAAAAGATTCAGTTGAAGAAGAAATATAATTTACAGATCGTGCAAAAGAAGAAATAGAACTTAAGAAACTATCCAAGGAACCAAATTGTTCATCTTCACCTATTAAAGAAAATAGCCACTTTAACTTATTAAATGAAGAACGAGCTCTATCAAAAGAATTGTATGAAATCTCGGATTCCTTTAGAGCACGGGTAAAATCCATTTTTAACGAATAATTGTAAACATTTTGCATTGAAGACAAACCACGTTCAGCATTTACTTTTAAACTAAAAACAGGAGTAACAATAAATACTACAAAAGCACTAAACAGTACCCCCAATCCAGCAACCACAGAAAAAACATTTTTCTTTTTTAAATTCAAATTTAACTTTGGTATAGAAAAAGATAAAGATTTTTTAGAAGAATCTTTAGTAGGAGAATTAATAGTGGATGATATAGAAGATACCACAGTGGCATCAAACTCTTTTGAGATACTAGAAATATCAGGAACTATTCCTCTAGCCTTATCTGAAACCAACATTGTAGGTTTAAAAGCATATTTATTAGCTTTATAACCTAGATAATCTAATGTCTTTAGAATTCCTTCTTTAAAGGATATGCGTGCCCTCCAATCTAAGTCACCTAAGTTAAAAGTATCAGGAAATCTAGATTGGGGACGTACACCCGAAGCTAAATCATCCATTATATTAACTTCAATGCGTCCTTCAGCGATATCTTTCAATAAATAAGCAGTGGTTAAAAATTTTTGAGGATCACCGTAAACTAAGGAATAAATATTTCCTTTGGTATTTTTGTTAAATAGCGATTTAATAACTCCGGATACTGCATCTTCCATGTATAAATAAAATTCTTTTCTTTCACTGTCACCTGTTACATTTAAATCTTTTCCGTGTAATAAATCTTGGATTAAGGTACCCAAAAACCCACAAGAACCTAAATCCATACGAGGACCATAAATTTCAGGTAAACGTACAATTCTCACGTCGGTATCATACTTTTTAAAGTGCTCCCAAACCATTGCTTCAGAGAATCTTTTTGCTTCTGTAGCAGAATATTTTCGTTGGTCTCTTGAGGAATATCCAAAGTAAGAATCCAACTCCAATTGAGACATCATACCCTCGTAAACATCTATTGTTGAAACCAGAACAAATTTAGCATCAGATCTTTCAGCTAAATCTAATAGATTTTTAGTACCAAGAGAATTGGTTAATAAAGAATCTAAACTGGTATCTTCCTTACTATATAAATATTCCTCCAATCCCGCTAAATGAAAGATATAATCAACACTTTCTATTTCCACAGGAATAGCTGAATTTATATTTACATCAAACAAAGCAAATTTGGGATTAGATAAAAAACTTTTAACAAAATCTTTATTACCGGTATTGAAGTTATCTAAAACAATAACACGGGCACCTTGAGCTAAAAGAGCTTCACAAAGGTGAGAGCCAATAAAACCACCACCACCTGCTATTAAGGCGGTTGGGGCTAGCGCGGATTTTTTAATTAATCTTCTACTGGACATTCAGGCAGTATTCTCCATTTATCATAAAAAGTATATGTGGTATTACAAACTTTTACAACCGCTAAATATCTACTATATATGTAGATTTTTCAACAAAAAAGTGTAATACTAGCACTGTGGAAATCAAGGAAATGGTGGCAACACTTAATAAATATAGATTAATGTTAATTATATCAATAGTTATTGGTGTAACATTTGGAAGTATATACTATGCTCTTCCAAAAAATTTTACAGGAATTGGTTCATTTTACGTAACAAGAAGATCCGAAAATTCAACTCTACAATATTTTAATTATGAAGGTTATTATAGCCAACAAGCCGCGCTATCATATACAAATACTATTGTGGCTTTATTGGAAAGTTATGACATTAGAAATAAATCAATGCAAAAATTAGGAATTCCAACTACAGAAGAAAGTTTAAGAAAATATGGAAAATTAATAAAAGTAAAAAAAGTGGGACCTCAAATAATTACATTAACCATAAAAGAAAGTACAAAAGAAACTGCTCAGAAATTATGGAATACAGTAGCCAACACCTTAATTGAAGAATCTAAAAAAATGAATGCAGAAGGAGATACAAATCTAAGCATTGCTAAAATATCAGAGAATATAGTAATAAAAAAATCTTACGATTCCGTAGCACTAGATTTGTTATTGGGTGCTTTAGGAGGATTGTTAGCAAGTTCATTTGTAGTTATTTTCAAGGAAACATACTTTAAATAATTTATGAAATATATAATCTTTACCGATGGCGGCGCCAGAGGAAATCCAGGACCCGCAGCGACTGGAATAATAGTAAGAAATACAAATAACGAAATAATTATGGAAGATGGAGAATTTTTAGGAGTTGCCACAAATAATGACGCTGAGTACAGCGCACTTGTAAGAGCTATCACAACTTTAAAAGAAAAAGGTGCCACAGAAATTGATTGCTACTTAGATAGTGAATTAGTTGTTAAACAACTAAAGGGTCAGTACAAAGTAAAAAATGATCGGATGTTAAGTGCCTACAACAAAATAAAAGAACTAGAAAAAAGCTTTGCAAAAATTACATATACACACATACCTAGAAGCAAGAACACGGAAGCGGATGCCATAGTGAATCGAATACTTGATACACAAAAATAATGTCAAAATATAGAGAATCAATATTAAAAACACTATCCTATAGCTCTATATTTAACTGCCCCATGAGCTTTAATCAAATATGTACTTTTTTGGTAACTCCAAAAGACAAAAAAATAAAGTATCTGTTAATAAAAGAGGATCTTAAAAAACTAATTAAAAAATCCATTGTAAAAACACAAAGTAAAAAATATTCGCTAACAGCTTTTAAAACAAATAATTGGCAAGAAAGGCACAACAACGCGACAAATCTTTTAAAACAAAATAAAAGATCAATTCAATTATTAAAAAGTATTCCTTGGATTAATTTATTGGCCATAACTGGAAGCGTTGCGGCATATAACGCCGAAGAAAACGACGATATTGATATTTTTATAGTAACTAAAAAAAATAGAATGTGGTTAACAAGAGGATTTGT
>CAYOCN010000051.1:0-4585 GCA_964402525.1 uncultured Candidatus Saccharibacteria bacterium
AATCTCTTCTGACGCTTTGGTGTGAGTTTATATTAAAGTTGAACGGAGTCAATGGTTCTTAAGTTTTTATTATTTAACCGTTGCTGGTAAACTCTCGCAAGCTACACCATCATTATCACCATCTAATCTGTTTACATCTTTATGTGGTCCCCCTGCTTTTTTGAAAAAAGCTTGTGATTCTTGTTGTGTTTCAAAATCTTCACAATTATATTCGTCGGTGTACTTACCATTTTCAGAAACCACATTTCCTAATTTATCTCTCATTACACGTGTAACAAACTCACCGTTTTCATTTTGTTTAAGATTTCCCTGTTCATCACGCAATATTTTTGTTTCACTAACTGGTTGTCCGTTCATTACTGCCCCAAGGTCAAAATCATTGTTTGTAACTTCTAACCCAAGTGCGCCTAATAAAAGCAAAATTACCACTCCCAATATTCCTTTTCCCACCTTACGTTTTGGTGTTCCACTGTAATCAGTGGCTTTTTTTATTACTTTATCTAATTTTTCATTCATTTTTAATTTTTCCTATATAGTGAAATATAAATAAACTGCTGCTATTAATAGAATAACTATTACGGCTATTCTAACTGTTTTATTTCCACGAATATTATTCATATGTTTATTTTGTACTAAATTCTTTATTTATTCAAATAAGTAATAGTTAATTGTAATACTGTAGCAAAAATCACCCACATTAAATACGGAATATTTACGTATGTAACCCAACGTATGTATGGCCAAATTGCACTTAATGCCCAAATTAAAGTTGTTAATACAAGTAATATATCCAATGCCGCCAAAAAGTTATTTCTAAGACCAAACTGTATTGGTGTAAATGCAAAATTAAATATTAAGTTTAATATAAAAGGTAGTGCTATTGTCCAATGTAATTTTCCAGTTGCGACTTTGTAAAACACTGTTCCATATGAGATTGCAATAATTACGTATAAAACCGACCACACCGGCCCAAAAAGCCACCCTGGTGGTGACCATGATGGCTTTATTTGTTGTTGATACCACTTATATGTTTCCATATATCTTTATTCTGTCTCTACTTTAAAAGATTGAATTATTTTATCCACTTCTTCTGAATTGTTTTGATTTAACAATGTTACGATTTTATTTCCTACTTTTTGTATTGTCATGTTTTCAAGTCCAGAGTAAGTTTCCCCAAAGAATTTTTTGTACTCATCTTCGGTGTTCCACACTTGTACCACTAAGTCATATACTTGTCCGCCTGTATATAAAATTATAGAAGAGTTTTTCCATGCGGAATCTGTTGCGGTTTTATAATTTTCCGGATGTCTTAACGAAAAACCTATGGTTACATCTGTAATTTCAATTAAGCCATCGTTTATTTCTGGTTCTAGAACTATGAAATTTAATGTGTCTAATATCTGCTGTGCTAATTCTTCTTGTGCTGGTTGTTGTGTGTAGATTTTGATAGTTACGTAATTGTTAGCTACATAAGGATTTTTTATTACAAAAGTTGCTTTTGTTTTTGTGTCACAAGTACTTACAAATTCATAACCTTTATAATTGTTTACGGTAACTTCTGTTATATCGTTTTTTAATTCACAGTATCTATCATTTTCTTTAATATTTTTTGTGATTTCTTCTATTGATTCTCCATTATCTTTACCATTTTGAATTGCCATGTAAATGTCGTTTATATCGCCAGCCACAATGGGTATTCTGTAATCGTTTTGAACACCCTCTGGTTTGTTTTGAGCTGGATGTTTTATAGTCCACCCTGTATAGCTACCTTTTGTAGGGTAAGTTTCCCACGTGTCTGTTTGGTCGACGGTTAATTCTGTTTCTAACTTTTGTGCTGTTTTTCTACTTGAGTTTTGTTTTAAAACTAAATATACCGCCGTACTCAATAACAGAATCGTCATCATCAATAAGATTGAAACATTGAAATTGTTTTTTTGAGATTTTTTTGGGGCAGTTTTTTTAGTCATATATAGATTAGTTTACTTGTAATTTTCTAGTTCTTCCAGTGTTAGTTTTCTCGCAGAATTTTCTGAGTTTGCGTCTGTTAAAATTGTTTTCCACGCGTTTAAATGTTGTTGTAATTTGCTTGCTAAACTTTCTACGGCTAACACTTTATTTTTTGGTTGGTCCCTTTCTTGGCCGGATTCACTAAATATTCCCGTAATTATGTGTCTAGCCCTTGCTCGTGATTCTACCTTATTTACGTTTTGTCCCCCAGCTCCCCCAGATTTAGATGTTTCAAATTTTATATCGTTTTCTTCCATATATATTTCTTTATTTTCTATACATAGGTTAACCCAACTTATATAGTCATCAAGTGTGTTTAGTGCACTTTTTTTACTTTCAAGTAGCTTAGTTACTACACTTTTGACAGTTTCTTTTGCAGATTGAATACGGTTTTCTCTGCCCTGTTCGGTGTTTTCGTTTTTTATAGCATTCCTAGTTTTCTTTCCTTGATGTGGGTTGCGGTTGTTTCCTTTACTGCCACCGCTACCACTCCCGTGAACCTCTTTGCTATCGAAGTTTTCGTCTAAATAAAGGTATGGATTTTCTTGATATTTTTCTGGGGTTACTATATTTGGATTCATATAACTTAATTCTACCGTAACTTTTAAATAAATTTAAGACCGCTCTGAATGTATTGGAAATTTTGATGGTTGAGTTTAGTAAGTGTGTTTACAAATATAGATACCCAAGATATTAAGTTTCTCATGGCGTTTAGTTTTTTAAGATTACCGCTTGCTGTCAATGTAAAGCTTGTATCAGAGTCACGAGAAATTAGTAGGGTTTTTTTTGAGAGAAGTCTACAAGAGTTTTTAAAGAATGAATGTTCTGAAGGTTGTGAGCACCACATTGTAAAAAGCCTAATGTATATCATGTAATGACTACAAAAGGCTTTTTGGGTTTGGCCATTGCCGCTAGCTTTGGTGTGCTCTGGGATATCCGTGAATCTTAAGCCATTTTACAACCTTGGATGCTTCTTCTGATGGTACTAAGAACGTTTGCCTGTTTCCGTTAATAGTTTGAATTGAGATTTTCAGGCTATTGCTTAACTTTGTTACAGCATTCGGTGTCATTTCTTTTCCGGCATCGACAATACAACTTCTGTTTATACCCATTTTTCGTCTCCTTATCTCTATTTTTAAAGTTTTGGAATTTGAAAGTATTGTAGTGGTTTTCTACTGCTAAATCAAATTTTTCTAATATTCACATTATTTATGTTTTTTAATATATTGAATAGCAATGGTCATACTAACTAATATTATTACCCAAACTAAAGTGTTTAATAAAAATAATAAATAACTAAATTCTGTAGCTCCGGTAAAGCCACCACCTTGTATAAAACTTACGGGCCAGCCTATGTAGCTAAATGCGTCACAGCAGACGGGTTTAACTAACTGAAAGTATGCTAGGAATTTGGAAAAATAACTAACTATACAAGCTACCGCTACTAAAAGTATTTTTTTACTAATTGATTTGGGCATATCAAAATTATATTATTCCTTTGGAGCTGTTCCATAAATTACCACTTTGGTTCCTTCGTTATCTGTGGTTGATAGCACACTGTTTTTATCGCTTGCTAATACGGGATTTGCCCAGTTAAAGAGTTTTTCTGAATCTTCAATTCTCATGTTTACGCACCCATGACTCATTGGATGCCCGAAGTTATCGTGCCAATACGCACCATGGATACCGTAGCTTCCGTAAAAATACATTGTGTAGGGTACGTTTGGTAAATAATAGTAAGTTCCGTATTGTTTGGAACCGCCTGCCATTAATGTGTACTTAAGTTTTGTCCAAATTCTAAATTCTCCTGTTGGTGTAAGATTCCATTTTCCAGTTGAAACGTCAAAGCTCATTTTTTCTTTGTCACCCTCGTAGGCGTAAAGTTTTTGTTTGCTTAGGTCTATTTCAATTCTTTTTTCTTTTTTTGAGCTGGAACCTAAAACATTTGAAGTTGTATCTTCTGGTATATCTAACGCTAGTTCCTCATTATTTAACTTTGATTGTGCGATTTCTGCAGGTACTTGAAAATTTTTGCCGTTAAAAATAGCAACTTTTTTTGAGTTATCGTAGCTTCCATCTATTTTTGATTTTGTTGAATTTACAACAAAGAATGCCACAGAAAGCATTGCTAAGCTTGTAACTGTTAAAAATGCATATAAAGGAGTGATAACCGCTCTTTTATTTTTGGGCATATTGTTAAACTAATAGTATCAAAAATTATTTCTTTTTAGTAGAGGGTCCCCAACGCCAACTTGGTTTCTCACCTTTTTTGTAGCATATAACTAGTAACAGGGTTGTTAGTATTATTGTAGGAATAATAAACAGGCTTTTAGCTTGAGAATTGTTTTGAATAAATAATGGGAAAAGTATCATAGCTAATAAATATATGCCTATAACTAACCAGCCCTGCCACGTAGAAGGCGTCCATCCCCAACCATAAGATTTAGCACGAAACCAATACTTTTTCATATTTACAAATGATACACAGGTGACCAATCACCCTTTTTACATTGATTAATTGTTCTTATTTGCCAATATCCACCCCACCAACCTGCAACAGTACCCAAACCAACTTTTT
>CAYOCN010000052.1:0-4521 GCA_964402525.1 uncultured Candidatus Saccharibacteria bacterium
GCTAGTGTAACAAAATAAAAATTCCTAAAAGACTTAAGAGATGAGAATTTCATATGATAATATCGTACCACTTGAAAAACATTTAGTGTATATTACGTGTACCAAACGTATGAGTAGACTTTTAAAAATCTTATTAATAACTACCCTAATTTTCTTGAGTGACACAGCTGTAACAGAAGCTAAAAATAAAGTAGATATTTATCTTTTTTATTCGAAAACCTGCCCACATTGTGAAAAAGAACGACTGTTTTTAAACACTCTAAAAACAAAATACTCAGAACTAGCCATAAACGAATACGAAATCACAACAAACAAACAGAACATGGATTTATTTGTAAAAGTAGGAAAAACACTGAGTAGCAACACAGCTTATGTACCTTTTTTAATAATAGGAAATAAGGTAATCACGGGATATTTGAATGATGAAACCACTGGGGCCCAAATAGAACAACAAGTTATAAATGCAATTGATACAACACAAGAAGATATAATTAAAAAATTAGTTGTCGCACCGGAACAAAACAAAGGCAGCTCAAATAACATAGTTTTACCTGTATTTGGAACTATAAACACTAAAGAAATATCACTACCACTGCTAACAGCAATAATTGGCTTATTGGACGGCTTCAATCCATGCGCGATGTGGGCACTCTTATTTCTAATAAGTTTGCTTTTGGGAATAAAAGATAGAAAGCGAATGTGGATTCTTGGAGTAGCTTTTATAGTAACATCAGGATTTGTTTACTTTTTGTTTATGGCTGCGTGGCTTAACATGTTTTTATTTGTTGGATATTTACCAATAATAAGAATAATTATTGGCTTCACTGCGGCAGGATTTGGCATATACTATTTGAATAAATATTTTAGGAATCCAAGTGGGTGTAGTACGTCAGAGGATGAAAAACGTCAGGAGATATTTAATAAATTAAAAGACATAACACAAAGAAAAAGCTTCTTCTGGTCACTATTTGGAATAATGTTGCTAGCAGTGGCAGTAAATCTTGTGGAGATGATGTGCTCAGTAGGATTACCCGCTATATACACAAATGTCCTAAGTTCAAACAAATTAATGCCAATACAATATTATCTATATTTGGCAGGATACATCCTATTTTTCATGTTGGACGATATAATTGTTTTTGTAATAGCGATGACAACACTACAAGCTGTAGGGATTGATAGCAAATACGCCAAATATTCAAGTCTATTAGGAGGAATAATTATATTTATAATAGGAATTTTAATGTTGTTCAAACCCGAATTACTCACATTTAAGTAACTAGGGTAATAAAAATAATAAAGGAGAGTGCTAACGTGGATGGAGAGAACATACCACAGGGACAAAGACTAAACCTAGGAGAGAAACAACAAAAAGGGATAGAGAAAATAATTCATACCCAAATACCCTACCCAAATAAAACCCCGCCCAAATTTCAAAGTTTATAAAGTTTAGGAGGAATCAAAAGTCAAATAAAACTTACAAATACAACCAAAAAATCTATTATTTAAATGGATTGTTATATTTGTTGTTTTTTTAAACACTATTAAAAATAGTGAGTTGTGGGTGTTATTTTTTTAATCCAAGAAATTGGACCATTTAAGATATTGTAAAAACTCTAATATTAGTGAAAAAATAAGACAAAAATACAATGGTCGGGATAAGCGGACTTGAACCACTGACCTCACGGTTCCGAACCGTGCGCTCTAGCCAACTGAGCTACATCCCGCAAAATTCTTATGGTGCTCCTAGAGGGAATTGAACCCCCATCTTACCCTTAGGACGGGTCTGCTCTATCCATTGAGCTATAGAAGCAAAACAACCATTGCCTTATTATAACGCATTATATTAGTATATACGTATGAAACTAATAATTTTTGCAGGCGGATCAGGCACAAGATTATGGCCATTATCAAGAGAAAGTCTCCCAAAACAGTTTAAAAAACTATTCAATGGAAAATCTACAATTCAGTTAGCCGTGGAAAGAATAGAAAAAACATTTGGAGTAGAAAATATTATTATTGGTGTAAATGAACAACACGTAGCATTAGTAAAGCAACAACTTCCTCAGATACCCACAACAAATATAGTCGCAGAACCTACAAAACGTGACGTGGCACCTGCAATTGGTTACAACATGATAAGACTTAAAAAACTTGGGTACACAGGTCCCATCGCCATTCTGTGGGCAGACCACTTAATGGATAACACAAAAAGTTTTTTAAGTGCATTAAAAAAAGGACAAAATCTAATTAAAAAAGAACCAAATAGATTTGTATTTTTAGGTGAAAATCCGCGCTATGCAGAAAATAATTTGGGGTGGATACACTACGGAAAAGAATTAGAAAAGCACGTTCACGAATTTAAAGGATGGATTTATAAACCACAAATAGAGAAATGTAAGGAAATATTTGATTCAGGGGAATGGGCGTGGAATCCAGGATATTTCATTACAGATATCGATTTTCTTTTGGGTTTATATAGAGAGTTTGCTAAAGGTATGTATGACAAATTGGAACAGATTGCTAAAGATGTTGGAACTTTAAAAGAAGTAAAAACATTAAAAGAATTGTATCCCCAATTAGAAAGTGTTTCATTTGATAACAAAATACTGGAAAAATTAAAACCAAATCAGGCAGTGGTAATACGTACAAACATGAAATGGTCGGACCCTGGGACACTCTACGCATTGAAGGAAGCCTTAGTAAAGAAAAAAGAGGATAACTTAAAACAAGGATTAACCTACGAATTAAACACTCAAGATTCTTTATTAATAAACGAGGAAAAAGATAAAATTCTAGCTGTGGTTGGTTTAAAAGAAATAATAGTAGTAAATACTAAGGATGCGCTAATAGTCACAAACAAAGAAAATGTGGTAAATATTTCAGAACTTGTTAAAAAAATAAAAGAAGATAACGACCTTAAAAAGTTTATTTAATAACAATAAATATTAAAGATAAAAGTAAAACAAACTTAGTCACCACTCCCCACACAGAATTTATTTCGTATTGAATTTTGCAGTGCCAATCCCAATAAAATTTAAAGATTTTACTGTTTTTAATAGCAGGAAATATATACGGAAGAATTGTATCTATATCCGGAACCATACCTGCCATAGCACCTAACCACATAAGAGAAGCTATATCAGGGTGGTACATTGATAATACAACTGTAAAGGAAATACCAAGCATTAAGTCAACAACACCGCCAATGACAGCAAATTGAGTTGATTTATAGGGAGCAAAAGCAACTTGCCAATGAGGAATCATATCCAAAAAGAAATGACTAACAAAACACAAAGGAATACTTATATAAGGGTTTGGTATTAATAAAGGCAAAGTAGAGCCTATAATGGCATGTGATGTTACTAACATAAACAAGTAGTTACTGGCGGAGGGGGAGGGATTCGAACCCTCGATACCCTCACGGGTATAGTGGTTTTCAAGACCACCGCACTCGACCACTATGCGACCCCTCCAGCAACGTACCTATTATACCAAAAACAACTTAACCAATGAGTATCTTATGCAATTGGCTAACTAAGGATATTATAGCTGTAGGAGCCATCAAACTGTGACCCTCAACACCGTCGTCATCTTTAATTATCCAAGGTTTTTCTTCAACAGAAACGGTACCGTCCTCATTTGGAGTATAAACAAACTCAGGTGTTAATTCATATTCCTCTGCATATTCAATAGCATCTTTTGTGGGCATAGTATTCCTAACCAAAACCTGGGGAATACCCTGGAGCTTAACTGCCATTTCCATAAGTTTTCCATCTAAAGTTAAGCGATCTCTAATAGGTTCAACACCTTTCTCGTCACCTTCTTTTCTTACCATTCGTATTTTACCGAAATCTTCACAGGAAGCGTTATCACATACTAAATAAAATTCTTTAGTATCTTTATCAAACTTTACAAATTTTGTAGGTAATAGTTTTATATTTCGGGAAGTATGACAAGTTGGACAAATAACACGGTACTTCATTCTTTCGTCTATTACAGCTTCCGGAACATCTATTAGAACGAACAAATCAGGATCATCCCTAAAGTTAATTAGTTCTCTAAAGTACAACGAGTAAGAAATTTGATCCAAATTTCTAGGTAAACCATCTATGAATAATGCTTTTCTACCCACTTTTTCAATTTCTCTTTTTACTAAAGTTAAAATGAATTCTGTTGGCAGTAAATTAGCTTGATTGCGACCAAGCAAGGCATCAATTGCTTCCTCAACCGAAATGAAACCTCTATATCTACCAGCACCCTTCATATAAGTAATAAGATCTTCTTTGAATTTGGGATCTGATTCTAACGATCTGTGTGTATCCCTAACTAAATCCCCTACTGAAATATGTGCAACTCTGTCTACACCAACAATTTCAGCAAACATTTTGGAATAGGTACCTTTTCCAGCACTTTTTTTAGCTAACAAGAAAGCAAGAAAGGTATTGTGATCCAAATATTCTTTAAGATCATCTATTTTTGAACCAAGTTTTAGCTCAAAATATTTTTTTCTTTCTGCAG
>CAYOCN010000053.1:0-4512 GCA_964402525.1 uncultured Candidatus Saccharibacteria bacterium
CTAGAAGGTTTATTTGCCACAAAAGCTCGTGTTAAATCGATTGAACTTTTGCAAAGCACGGGTGCCTTAGAAAAAGTAGATGAAAAATATATAAACAATGTTTTGGTTGATTACAAAGATAAAAAACCAATAGAGCCAATGCTTTTGCAAAATTGGTTTGTAAAAATGGAATCTTTTGCCAAAAAAGCTATTGAGGCTGTGGAAAAGGGTCATGTTAAATATAATCAACCAGTTTGGAAAAAAGAAACGTTACGTTGGCTTGAAAATATTAAAGATTGGCCAATTAGTCGCCAAATAGTATTTGGTATAAGAATTCCGGTGTGGTATAAGGTTTCTGCCACTCCCAACATTTTTGTGGTGTTTTTGGACAGCTCAAAAACTCGACGTGAAGGTTTATTGGAAGATTTTCTAAAAGAAGGAATTTCTTTAAAAGAGATTAATCTTGGTTTACAAAAAATAATGGCTCCAAGTGAAGCCAAATACGTAATTTCCAAAGAATGTCCTGGCGAAGATTATTTACAGGAAACCGATACTTTTGATACATGGTTTAGTTCGGGTCAATGGCCTTTAACCACAACAAAATACCCAAACGGCACCGATTTTAAAGATTTTTTCCCAACAAGTTTTTTGGATTCAATGTGGGATATTTTGTTTTTCTGGCTTGCTCGAATGATTATGCTTAGTTTGTATTTAACTGGCGAAGTTCCTTTTAAACAGGTTTATATTCACGGAACTATTACTGATGCTAACGGCCAAAAAATGAGCAAGAGTAAAGGCAATGTTATTAATCCCTTAGAATTTATTGAAAAATACGGTGCGGATGCTTTGAGAATGGGAATTATGGTTGGAGGTAACACTGCAGCTAAAACCACAGCTTTAACCGAAGGAAATGTGAAAGGTTATCGCAACTTTGCTAATAAAATTTGGAATATGGCGCGTTTTATAAGCATGATGTTTGAAGATTACGAAAAAGAAGCTGGTAAAAAAATTGAAGTGGTTTCAGATACAAAAGTTTTAACCGACAGGTTACAAGATACTGACAAAGAAATTTTAACTAAATTAGAAAATGTAATAAAAGAAGTGGATAGTTGCTTTGCCAAATACCGAATAATGGATGCGGGAGAAACTGTCTATCAGTTTATGTGGCACGAAGTTGCTGATATTTATATTGAGCATGTAAAAACCAGAGAAGATAAGGAAGTAGCTTTAGCAGTTTTAAATTACGTGTTTTTAAATAGTTTAAAACTTTTACATCCATTTATGCCTTTTGTTACTGAAGCGGTTTGGGAGCAAGTTGAAAAGCCTTCTACCGAAAACGAATTATTAAGTTTGGCCGACTGGCCTAGGATTTAATTATCATGAACATTGAAATCATACCTTCTGTTGAAGAAGTAAAACCTACACACATTCCTTTTAAAATGGCTGAAAATATTTCACCCGATATTGTAAAAGAAAAATTTCTTGCAGGTAGTGACCCATCCGAGTTCCCTTTAAAAATGGAACCTTCTGATTTTTTTGATGCCGCTTACTCTTTATATACCGCTCCGGAAATGTATAAAAAATATGAAGCAGATGGGCAACTAGGTCTTGTTGAGTTTTATGCAAGGGAATTTTTTAATTTAAATGAAATTCCTTTAGGTAATTTAACAGAAAAACCTTTTGAAAATGCTAAAGAAAGAGAAGATTTTATGCAAATAAAGAAGTTATTTCAACGTATTGATGCTTCATTAGAAAATGCTTATCTTGAAAAATCAAATAGTGAAAAAGAACCAAGCATTTTTGATAAAGTTAAAAATAGGCGTTAAATCCTCTTAAACATCCGAGCCAAATCCTTTTTGGTAATTTTTATTAGCTTTGTGCTATAAATCTCCAAGGTTTCTTTGCCCATTCACCTGCATAATCAATTCCAACTCGTGGAGCAGTGGTGTAGTTAACTTTATAATTTGGATTATCTTCAATCCACAATCTATTACTTTTTGTTAAATTTTCCCCATAAAAACTTTTGTCTATTTTTAAATATTTGCCCACTTTTCCAGATCCTTTTATATTTCCAACACCTCTAATTAAAATTGCTTGCGGAACATCCTTTTTTTCTGTTACAAAATTTAACATCCAGTACATACCGTAGATTAAGTAAACATAAACTAGCCCTGCTTCATCAAACATAACTTTATTACGTTCTGTTTTTCCTTTGCTAGCATGACATCCTAAATCTTCAATGCCCTTGTATGCTTCCACTTCTGTAATTATTTCGCGAATTTCTGGAGAGTTAGGATTATCCTCAAACTTTCTAACAATTATTTTTCCTAATAAATCAGGTGCCGCCTCTAAAACGTCACGTTCAAAAAACTTTTTATCTAGGATGATCCTGTCCATTAACATATTGTATACTTTATTTATGTTGTTATCTAAGTATCGAAATCAAATTTTAGCTGGGATCATCCTAGTTGTAGCTCTCTTTTTTAGGTTGTGGCATTTGGAATTTGGTTTGCCTCACAGTTTTTATGCCGACGAACCCGAAATTGCCGAAATAGCTATTAAGTACACTTATGAATTAAGAGATGTTTTGCAAAATAATAATTGGTATAAATTAGTGCCTATTTCTTACGTTTATGGGGCATTCCCCTCAATGATTTTGACTGTTGTAACTATAACTTTTAGCAAAACAATGGGATTACTTCACGTAGCCTTTGATAAAACCACGCTTTATATTTTAATGCGTTTTGTTATGGTTTTATTTTCTATATCTATTGTATTCATAATGGCGTTTTTAGCTTGGAAAAAAACTCATAACAAAGTGATGGCTTTAATTACAGCCATTTTAATTGCACTAAATTGGAAGCTCATTGTTCATTCACACTATGTTAACGCTGACATTATAGTAACCACTCTCTTATGTGCATCGTTTTTAACAGCCTTTCTTTATTATAAAAAGGAACTTCACAAAGACACGTTGTACACTGTTTTAACCGGATTACTTTATGGCTTTGCGGTTGGTACTAAAATTACAGTTTTAATAACTTTTCCGTTATATTTATTTTTGTTTATAAAGAAAAAAGATTATCGTTCTATTTTTGCATTTATATTTTTAGTATTTGGTGCTTTTGCTATTTCAAATCCTTTTTCAATTATTTACGCCCACGATTTTGTTTTTAGAATTTATGAAATGTTTTTTAAAGAAGCGGGCATGGTTTTTGATTCGGTTGATTATAGCCCTTTAAAGTATGTGGTAGCTCTTGCCACAATGTGCACAGCATCACTTTTATTAGTTGCTTTCCCTGGTATTTTTAACAAGCTTAATTTTAAAAGAGACAAAACTTTTGATTGGTTTTTAGTTTTGCATATCGTTATTTATTTGGCTTTTTATTCTATTCAGTCGCGTCGTGTGGATCGTTGGCTTTTGCCCATTGTTCCGATAGTTTTAATGTATTCTGCTATAAGTTTTTATTCCATTAAGCAACTATTACAAAAACAACTATTTTATATTTTTATATTTTTTATAGGTGTGGCTTATCTAATTCCTACCGCCACCCTTTTATTGCAGTTCCAACGTAATACTCCAAAATCTGCCGCATACTTATGGATGAAAGAAAACACGGATCTTTTAAAAAGGAAACTTGTTTACACCGAAGAAGGTTTGGATCCAATGGGTAAGCTTGGAGGTGCCCGTGTTGAAAGAATTAATGTTTATTCCGGTGAAAATGCGCAGTATTGTATGCCTCAACCTTTAGATTTATATGATTATGTGATTTTGTCCTCGCGTCCAATGGAACATTACAAAAACCCAATCATAAAAGCTAAATACCCTTTTTATTATGATGCGTGGTTTTCTTTTGAAAATACTGTGAAGAGTTCCGGAAAATTTACGTTGATAAAAACTTTTCCCACAACCACGCCAAACTTAATTCCTTTATCCAGTGTTACCATTTGGGAAAAAAATCAGTAGGATACTTAGGCTTCTTTGACTTTTTACCTTAATTTTGCTACGATTTCAACGTATTAGCCTATTAACGCGGGATGGAGGAATGGCACCTCACCGGGCTCATAATCCGGGGGTCCTGGTTCGAATCCAGGTCCCGCAACCAATAAACTCCTTTTAAAAACCTCAATTATTTGTCATTATTACATCATGAAACAACTACCATCTATTTCAAAAACTCTTAAAGTTGGATGGGATATTTCCACTTCCAACATAGTTTTGTTTATTGTTTTATTTTTAGTTGCTTGTGTTTTTAATTTACCTGATACGATTCTTAGTAGTCTTATAAAGGGGGAAATTGTATCTAGGAATTCTGCACCAATTGAACTTTTATCTTTTCTTGTGGCGGTTTTTACAAAATTTGTGAGTATCGTGTCGTTGTTAGTTTCCACAAAAGTTGCACTAGACTTAGTTGATGGAAAAACCGTAAAGGTGGGTGATATTTCAAATTATGTTAAAAAGGCAGTATCTTCCGTTATACCTTACATCTTTAAAAGTTTTAAGGCTTGTTTAATTATATTTGTTTGATTTTT
>CAYOCN010000054.1:0-4394 GCA_964402525.1 uncultured Candidatus Saccharibacteria bacterium
ACGAACTGATTGTGAAGTTGTTGTTATTAATGACTTAGGTTCCATTGAAAATTTAACTTACTTACTCAAATACGATACCGCTTACGGAAAATATAACAAAGAAATATCCTTTGATGAAAAAAGCATTATAGTCGATGGTAAAAATATACCAATTGTTGCAGAAAAAGAATTAGTTAAACTACCTTGGAAAAATTATAGCGTTGATGTGGTATTAGAATGTACTGGAGTATTTGTTAAAGATAATTTATCCAAAGGACACATTGAAGCCGGTGCGAAAGCTGTTGTGGTATCTGCTCCAACAAAAGGTGAAAAAAACGATATTTTAACTTTTCTACGCGGAGTAAATGAAGACAGTTATTTAGGTCAAAATGTAATATCAAATGCATCGTGCACAACAAACTGTATTGCACCCGTGGTTAAAGTAATTCACGATAATTTTAAAGTATTAAAATCTGTAATGACCACCATCCACTCTTACACGGCATCTCAAAGTATTGTTGATGGTCCAAGCAAAGATTTTAGAGAAGGTAGAGCTGCAGCACAAAATATGGTACCTACAAGTACCGGTGCAGCCATTGCCACCACACAAGTAATACCAGAACTAAAAGGTCTGTTTGATGGGATATCCGTTAGAGTACCAACTATTGTAGGATCACTTTCTGATATCACTTTAGAAATAAAGAAAAAAACCACTGTAGAAGAAATAAATAAAGCATTGGAAGATGCTTCAAATCAAGATAAATACAAAGGAGTGTTGGCTGTAACCAAAGAATCACTAGTATCATCAGATATTATTGGAAGCACTTACTCATCTATAGTAGATTTAAATTTTACACGAGTAATTGACGGGGATTTGGTTAAAATATTAGCGTGGTACGATAATGAATGGGGATATAGCAATAGATTAGTAGAAATGGCAATGCTTGTTGCATAGCAACAAAATATAAGTGGTAAAATAATTCCATATGACTTCCATTGAAAAAGCAAATATTACACAAGGCACTAAAGTCTTAGTAAGATGCGACCTTGATGTACCAATAGAAAACGGTGCCATTTTGGAAACCTTAAGGTTAGATCGAGCTCTAGAAACTTTAGAATATATAGTAGGAAAAGGTGGATTCCCTGTAATAATGGGGCACATTGGAAAGCCAAAGGGAACTTACGAAGAAAAGTTAAGCACAAAACAGCTACTCCCCTATTTTCAAGAAAGATTAGGAGCTGACAACTTTGAATTATTAGAAAATTTAAGGTTCGATCATCGAGAAGAAACCAATGATGTTAATTTTGCATCTGAACTTGCCAAAAAAGCAGACATTTATGTAAACGAAAGTTTTGCTACATCACATAGAAAACACACCTCCATTGTGGAAATAACTAATCACCTAGAGGCATATGCAGGATTTGAATTAATAAAAGAAGTAACCACTTTAGAAAAAATTGTAAAAAGTGCACAAAAGCCGCTAATAGCAATAATAGGTGGCGCAAAACTTGAAAGCAAAAAACCTGTAATAACTAAATTCCTACAAATAGCCGATAACGTTTTGGTTGGTGGAAAAATTGGATTGGAATGGACAGAAAAAATTCCTGAGAATTTGCTATTACCCGCAGATTACGCAACGGATAATAAAGATATTGGACCTCAAACAATATCCACTTTTATAGAAAAAATTAATAATTCAAAAACAATTATATGGGCAGGACCAATGGGTTTATTTGAAGATTCAACATGTGAGGCAGGAACAAAAGAAATTGCACAAGCAATAGCCAACAACACAAAAAATAATCAAGTTTACTCTGTGGCAGGTGGAGGTGACACAATAAACGCGATACAAAAATTGAATTCACTAGAAAACTTTAGTTTTATTTCCACAGGTGGTAGCGCAATGTTAGATTTTATAGCAAACGGTACCTTACCCGGTTTGGAGGCATTACATACCAATGGCTAAAACTTTAAAAGCCACGTGTTCTGAAAGATGTATTGGATGCGAGTTATGCGTCTATGAAATTCAACAACAAATAAAAAAAGCAGGTTTAGAAGGATCGCTTATTAGAGTATTTAGAAATAAATCAAAAAACGGTAAAACATTAGAATTTTCTATTGAAATAGACCCACGCATAAAAAACTTAAATATCGCAAGAATAAGAGATATTTGCCCTCAAAAAGTATTTGAATTGACAGAACAAACAAATGAACTTGCAGGCTAAAAAAATTTTATTAATAGATTTAGATAAAAAAATCTCTGAAATTAAAAGTTTTTCTGAACTAAACAATTATATTGGTGGGGTTGGATTAGCTCTAAAGTTATTTCAAATGTATAAACACAAAGATCCAGTAATATTTGCTGTGGGACCTTTAAGTGGTTTATTTCCATATGCTTCAAAAACCTGTGTAGTTTTAGAGAATGATGACGTGGTTGAAGATTTATATGTAGGAGGCACACTTGCATCGCGAATAAAATTTTCGGGAGTGGATGCACTAGTAATAATAGGAAAATCTGATAAAGAAGAAATTATAAATATTCGAGAACGCCAAGCAACCTTTATAACAAACACTTTAGAAGATATAAATGAATTGGGGCTAAAAGGAAAAAGAACTGTAATAGCAATTAAAGAAAATGGCGTTTTTGTTGATGATTACTTTACAACTCCAGACACAATGTTAGAAGAAAAACTTAGAGGAAAAAATTTAAAGGGAATCGTAATTACAGGAAGTGAAAACTACACCATAAAAGACTTTCCAAGATATACCGATATTTATATGAAAATATTATTGCGTGTTAAAGATATTTCTACAGAAAAAGGAAATTTCCCAGCATGTTCCGGTTGCCCAATGGGATGTGAAAAATCAAGAGATGGTGAAATGGGGGGAAATATTTTAATACATAGCTTGGTAGCTTGTGATTTTGCAAAAGCTATTTATTCCGATATAGGAGTTGTATTTTCATGTTTAAACGTACTAGGCTACCACTACACTCACGAGGATATAGAAAATCTTCCACATTTAATAGAAGAAACTTTTAGGAAAAAAGAATTATAATAAAGGATATTAATTAAATGAAATATGTAATTGCAAATTGGAAAATGAATATGGATCTTAACAATGTTAATGAGTGGGTAAAAGAATTTGGTAAATTAACAAAAGATTCACAATTAGAAAACACACCAATAATATGCTCAACCAATTTACATTTAATGTTTTTACACGAAATATATAGAGATACTTTTATAAAAGTAGGCGGACAAGATGTATCAATTGAAAACAAAGGTGCACACACGGGAGAAACGGGAGCATTTCAATTAGAGGAATTTACTAATTATTGCATCATCGGACATAGCGAAAGAAAAGAACCACTAGAAACTGTTATACAAAAAAGAGATATGTGTTTGCAAAGTAATATAACACCAATAATTTGCTTTATAAACAATAATGATGTTGAAAAATTATATACAAATGATTGTTTAATGGCATGGGAAGATCCAAAAAATATTTCAAAAAACGGAGTATATGCTGAAAGTAACTTTCAAGAGATAGAAGAAAAGATAAAAGTAATAAGAGAAATAATGCCCAAAGGGGCAAAACTTATATACGGAGGCTCCGTAAACACGCAAAACGTGGAAGAATTAGCCAAAATAGAAACATTAGACGGTGTACTTGTGGGAAACGCGAGTCTAAATCCGTTAGATTTTTACACAATAGCTAATAAATTATAAATCTGGTAACATGGTAGGGTTATGAAGTACGCTGATTTAACAACGCAAAATAACAATAAAACACCAAAAAAATCAGGAATTGCAACATTGTTAATAATAGTAATGGTCCTTGCAGCAATATTGGCAACAGGTTTTATATTCAAAAATAAAATAAAAGGGTTGTTTAATCCTATTTCCATAGTATCCAACATAGCATCCGTGTCTGACTTAAAAGAAACAGACGGAAGAATAAATGTTTTGCTATTAGGTTCAGATAAAAGACAACTTGGTAATGTAACATCAATCCTAACAGACACGCTATTAGTAGCATCCATAGGAAAAGTTGATAATGATGTGGTTTTAATATCATTACCTAGAGACTTATGGGTTAAATGGACTGATACACGTGGACAAGAAAGATTTTCAAAAATAAACGCTATCTACAATTCATCTGACGGAGGAACCGATCCTTTAACAAAAACTGTGGAAGATGTACTTGGAATGCCAATCCACTACTACTCCCTTGTAAGTTTTGATTTATTTAAAGAAGTTATAAATATATTAGGCGGTATAGAAGTTGATGTAGAAACCGCATTTACCGATAGGTTATATCCAATAGAAGGAATGGAAAATGCCCCAAACGAAAGTGATCGCTACGAGGTAATAACTTTCAAAACAGGTAAACAAACCATGAATGGGGAAAC
>CAYOCN010000055.1:0-4369 GCA_964402525.1 uncultured Candidatus Saccharibacteria bacterium
AAACAAAATAACATTCCAAAAAGTGAAAAAGCTAAAACCGCTTTATTATTTTTTACAAGCGCTCCAATTAAAATAAAAATATATCCAAGTAATCCAACTAAAGAAACAGGAACACCATAAAATAAAGATAAAGAACCTGTGGTTACTTCATCACAATTAATTTTAGAATTGATAGTACAAATTTGAACAGCAGGTTTTGTTAAAAAGTTGAAAAAAAGATAAGAAGCTAAAAATATCCCGACAACACTTAGTATTTTTATTACATTAAAGTAAGTAGTTTGTTTCATAGATTTATCTATTTTAACATGAACAAAAAAAGCAGGTTGAAGTTTTGTAACTTGCAACCTGCTTGGTATAGTTTAGCCGTCACCTATAAAACAACTTAAAAAAAGCTTCTACCGGATCTGGCATCAGGGAGCAAAACAATGTATACGATTTCGACATGTTGGCGACAAAGTCCGGATCCGCTGGGTAATCTTCAACAGCTTTAGTTTGATTAAGTGGGTCATTTTTACATGCCCAAAGTTTCCCTAATCGAACGATTTCCGACATTACTTCCGCTGGTATAACCATTTTTTCTCCTTTTCTATATTTTCTACATTAGGTGATTAACAATGCGTAACTTATAGCATAAAAACGCCTGAAAAGAAAGCTAACATGTAACTCATAACATTTAACTCATTGAAACAAACTGTCTCAAAATGTAGCATTATTTATGCACACCAAATTATCCACAACTACAAAATATATATTCGTTTCAGGAGGTGTAATCTCTGGCCTTGGTAAAGGGATTTTAACCGCGTCTATTTCTATGCTACTAAAACAAGCGGGTTTTGTTGTGGCACCAATGAAAATAGACATGTATCTTAACGTGGACGCGGGAACTATGAATCCATTGGAACACGGTGAAGTTTTTGTTACCGAAGATGGAAAAGAAACTGATCAGGATTTGGGCCACTACGAGCGTTACACAAACGTAGATTTATATTCTCAAAATTACATGACTATGGGACAAATTTATTGGGACGTATTAAAACGCGAAAGAGCCTTGGAATACAAAGGAAAATGCGTGGAAGGTCATATTCATATTCCAGAGGAAATAATTTCAAAAATTAAAAAAGTGGGTGAAAAAAATGACGTGGTTATTGTGGAAGTGGGAGGAACTGTAGGCGAATATCAAAATATGTTGTGCTATGAAGCAATTAGAAGATTTAAGCAAAAATATCCAAAAGATACTATTTTGGTGCACACCGTTTATCTTCCTGTACCAAAGTTTTTGGGAGAGATGAAAAGTAAACCCGCGCAAAATTCAATTTATGATTTGTATCGATTAGGTATTACTCCAGATTTTGTGGTTTGCCGAAGTGAGGTGACCATTGATGCTAAAAGAAAAAACGCCATAGCATTTAATACCGGAATCTTAGAGGAAAACATTATTGCCGCCCCCGACGTTGACACTGTTTATAAAGTTCCACTAATCCTCAAAGAACAGCAAATGGCCGAAAAAATGCTTAATCACCTAGGATTAACTCCAAAAGAACCAGATTTAAAAGAGTGGAACAAAATGGTTGATATTATAAAAGCCGCCAAAAAAGAAGTAAAAATAGCAATTGCCGGAAAATATTTTACATCCGGCAGTTTTTCACTGGAAGATTCTTATGTTTGTGTAATTGAAGCAATAAAACACGCAACATGGGCCAATAAAGCAAAACCAATAATTAAATGGTTTGATGTAGAACGTTTTGAAAAACCCGAAGAAGCAGAAAAACTTGAAAAAGAACTTTTGAACTATGACGGAATTATAGTTCCCCAAGGTTGGGGAAGCAGGGGAGTGGAAGGAAAATTAAAAGTTGTTAACTTTGCACGAACCCACAAAATTCCATATCTAGGTTTGTGCTTTGGAATGCAGATGGCCGTAATAGAATATGCTAGAAACGTTTTGGGTATAAAAGGTGCTAACTCCGCAGAAGTAGATGAAAAAACAAAAAATCCTGTGGTACACGTAATGCCTGAACAACTGGAATATTTAAAAAACAAACAATATGGAGGAACCATAAGACTTGGGGCTTGGCCTTGTAAATTAAAAGAAGGCAGTATTATTGAAAACGCTTACAAAAAATATTCACCAGATCGCATAAAAAATGACGTGGTACAAGAACGACATCGACACCGCTATGAGTTTAATAACGATTATAAAACCCAACTTGAGGGTGCGGGATTAATAATAAGTGGAACCTCGCCCGATGGAAAATTGGTTGAAGTTGTGGAACTAGATAAAAAAGTACATCCATTTTTTGTGGCCACCCAATTTCATCCGGAGTATAAATCAAGGTTTTTGGATCCACATCCACTATTTGTAGCTTTCGTAAATGCTATAATAAAAGAATGAAAAAATATCTTCCTATATTTATAGTTCTTGGAGCACTTTTAATCGGTGCCTCGTATTTTTTTGAAGTATATAACGGACTTATAAAATCTCAAGAAAACGTTAAATCTCAGTGGGCACAAGTAGAAAATCAATATCAAAGAAGATTTGATTTAATACCAAACCTTGTAGAATCTGTAAAAGGTATGATGGGTCAGGAACAAAAAGTATTTGGTGATATTGCAACCGCGAGAACTAAATATTCAGGTGCCACAACCGTATCAGACAAAGCTAAAGCCGCAGGTGAAGTGGAATCAGCTTTAGGTAGACTTTTAGTAATAATGGAAAACTATCCAGCACTTAAATCTTCAGAAAATGTAACCACTTTAATGTCTCAACTTGAAGGTTCTGAAAACAGAGTTAGTGTAGAACGTGGTAGATACAACGATATGGTTAAAGAATTTAACGTAAAAGTTAAAATGTTCCCAACTAATATAATGGCTAATATGCTTGGTTTCAAAGAATTTACGTATTTTGAGTCAGTAGAAAATGCACAAACAGCTCCAAAAGTTGACTTTAACAACTAAAAAACTTAAATCGTTTTTTGCATTGGCAGTGGGTTTTATACTTACTGCCAATGTTTTTGCGTACTCAAATCCAGGTACCCCAACTGGATATGTTAACGATTTTTCCAATACTTTAACAGCAGAACAAATTCAAACCTTAAACGACAAATTAACCAATTTTGAAAAAGAAACCACTAATGAAATATCGGTGGTTTTAATTAAGAACTTAGGTGATGACTATATTGAAAATTACGCAGTTAAATTATTTGGAGATTGGGGAATTGGTAAAAAAGATAAAGACAACGGAGTACTAATTTTAGTGGCCATGGAAGACCACAAAATGCGTATTGAGGTGGGTTACGGACTGGAAGGTGCGTTAACGGACGCCCAAAGTACCTGGGTAAACGAAAATCAAATGAAACCCGCATTTAAAGAAGGGAAGTATTACGAAGGAATAAACGATGCCGTGGATAAAATTATTGCCATAACAAAAGGTGAATATACACCTGACACCACAGCTTCAACAAAAGAAAACAAAACTGATGATATTGTTGGAATGGCTTTTCTATTTTTATTTTTAGCTTTTCAGTTTTTTGCAGGAATTATGGCCAACACAAAGTCGTGGTGGCTAGGAGGAGTTTTGGGAGCAGTAGCAGCTTTAATAATGGGTTGGATTTTTGGCTGGCCTTTTGCAGTGGTGGCATTTTTTATATTAGTTCCTTTGGGATTATTGTTAGACTTCATACTTTCAAAAATAGGAAAACTTACTGGTGGTAAAGGTGGGGGATTTTTTAGTAGTGGTTCATCTTCAGGAGGATCTTCAAGTGGAGGGTTTGGTGGCTTTAGCGGAGGAAGTTCGGGTGGGGGCGGATCATCGAGTAGCTGGTAAAACAAACGTTACGATAATAAACACCACATAAACACTTAACATTATTAAACCTTCAGGACGAGATATAGTTTTTTTTGTACGAGAGAAAATCAAAAACAACACCAAAGATAGAACTAAAAAAGCCAATACAGTTAAAATATTTCCTTCAACATAAAAAGGCTTACCAATACACATACTCAAAAATCCAATTATTGGCGTGTTAGCAGCGGCAGAACCTAAGTAATCTCCTAAAGCCACATCTTCATCCTTACTTAATAAAGAACGAATACCCAACGTAATTTCAGGCAAGTTTGTACCCAAAGATAAAAATATTAAACTCATTATAAATTGTGAAATACCCAGAAGATTGGAAAAATACAACGTTTTATCTAATATTTGGTTTGCCGAAATCATAATAAAAACAAAACCAACCACCAATAAAAAACCTTGCTTAATCATGGACATTCGAGGTTTAAACAAAAGGGAAGCTAACTTTTCGGCATTACTTTGTTTTCTTTCTATAAACAAAAATAAAATAATATATAAAATAATTAAAATAGCACCTTCAGT
>CAYOCN010000056.1:0-4344 GCA_964402525.1 uncultured Candidatus Saccharibacteria bacterium
CGAATGGAGCTGCGTATGTAAATGCATCAGCTGCCAAAAAAGCAAAAGCGACAGGTAATTATCAAACCTTACTTTCATCCGACAAAAAGAACTTAATGGCGGAGATTCGCGTTCCAAGAGAAAGCGGAGAAACAGAATTTTCTTTTGGCTTCGAAGTAACTGAATGGACTAATGGCTTTGTTCGTTATTTGAGTACAACCACAATAGGAAATGGAGATCCTGTTTCGTTTAATATACTTTATAAATTTGAATTCAATCCACCTTTTATAAGAATAGATGGAATAAAAGATGCAGAAAAATACACAGAAGAGAAAAAATTTGTAGCAGTAAAGCCTGCTTCAACACCGGAACTTATAAACGGACAAAAAGCGGATATATACTACACATGGGACGAAAGCTATGTTTATTTGTATGCACAGTATAGCCAAAATACTGAAATAGCAGTGAAACAGCAGATGAGTTTATGGATTGATTCATCACCATCAAAAGATTCAACTAAAGGGGCGGGAATAAATCAATCAGTATTATCAGATACTAATACAGATTTTTGTGTAACAGTAAGTTCGAATGGAGCTGCGTATGTAAATGCATCAGCTGCCAAAAAAGCAAAAGCGACAGGGAATTATAAAACTTTACTTTCATCCGACAAAAAGAACTTAATGGCGGAGATTCGTATTCCAAGAGAAGGTAAAGAAGCAAATTTTGCCTTTGGCTTCGAAGTATCCGAATGGACTAGTGGCTTTGTTCGTTATTTGAGTACAACCACAATAGGCAATGGAGATCCTATTAAATTTGATACTTTATTTAGTTTTGAAATTATACCATCTACTATTAAGGTGGATGGCATAAAGGATGAAATATATACAGAAGAAAATAAATTTATAGCTATAAAGCCTTCAACGACACCAGAACTTACCGACGGACAAAAGGCTGTTGTTTACTATTCTTGGAATAAGGAATATATATATTTGTATTTACAATACAATCAAAACACTGAAATACTTGCTACGCAAAACATGAAATTATGGATTAATTCATCTCCATTAAATGATAGCAATAAAGGCAGTTCAATTTCCGGGTCTGTCTTAAGTAATACAAATACAGATTTCTGTATAATAGTAAATTCAGATGGAACATCGCAGGTTTTTGCAACAGATGAAAAAAAAGTTAGAGCTGAAGGTAATTATAAATCATATTTATCTACGGACAAGAAAAGTTTTGGAGTTGAAGTGCGAGTTCCAAGAGAAATTGGTCAGCCAAATTTTAATTTTGGTTTCGAAGCAACTGATATTAGCAATGGATTTGTACGCTATTTAAGTAGCTTTTCAGAAAATGATGGAAACCCATGTTTGTTTTCAAATCTGTTTTCGTTTGAGATCTCTCCAAGCAAAGTAATTGATGGTGAATTTGATAATAATTTTAGCAATAGTAAATTATACATAGTAGGCAATAAGGAAAGTGAAATATTTACCTCTAATCCATCAAAAGCAAAAGCATACATCAATTATAACTGGGATGATAATTACATTTATTTTTTTATAAAAGGGCAACAAGATATATATGTATCAGACGCAAATAACAGAATTAATTTTTGGCTTGATCCTGACCCTTCTACAAGGCCAACTCTCTCAAAGGTGCCTATGTTGCCTCTTTTAGAAGGTTATGCTGATATTTGTCCAATTGTATATGGCAATGGGAATTGGTCAATGTATGGTTTAGGGTATAAATATAATGAATTAAAACAAAACATAAAATCTTTTTCCTATAAAGATTCAAAAGGTACAACTTTTTACGGAATGGAATTTAAAGTACCGAGGCCTATGAATGAGCTCTCATTCTCGTTTGGAGTGGAAATGTATGTTAATGGTTTGTCAACTCTTTGTACAGCTTCAAATTGGGATTATTATGACGCTGGAAAAATGAAAAATATATTTTATGGATATAAACCTGATTCCTATACTGGAGATAAGCCTAGTGATCTTTGGAAAGAATCTTGGGGTAGTAATTATTTAGATAACTACGATTATTCACAGCAAATTAGCACTAACACAAATATAGATAATAGTAAAAATTCTAATGATGTCATTGTTTCTAATAATAATGAGGCTGAAATTTTATCAAAAGAAAAGGGTATTGAAATAATAACTGATGAAATAGTTAAAGGTATTGAACCTGAAAATGGAATAATAAGAGTTACAGGTAAAAATATAAAATTAATTAATAAAGATGCACTGTTATATTTAAAAACAGAAAAATTGGGACTTAGAGTAGAAAAGATGTCTGCTGATGGTCAAATGGAGTATGCTTGGCAATTTAAAACCATTGAAAATGCCGATAGTAACTTTGAGATAACTCTTGATACCACACTATCGCCACCAGAAGAGATACAACGTTTATGTAATAACGAAAAATCGGTTGTATTAGGTATAGTAAGTGAATTTTTGCCCGGTAAAGGTATTGTAGTTTTTCCAAATACATTTAATGTTTCTAAAAAAATAAATATCTATACAATAAACTCCAGCGTTCCTACAACTTCAGAAAATATTCACAAAGATGAAAAATATTCATTAAACAATGTTGAAACTATAATCAGCTTATCAAAAGATCAAAAGTGGATTGCAGTTAATGTTGATAAGCCAGAACATTATTTTATTTCTACTTTTAAGCAAGAAATAAAATCAAATACCAATGGTAATGTAATTCTTATAGTAAGCATAGCTATTTTTTCATTTTTAATTTTTGTGGCTTTGGCTATAGTAGTTTTTTTGTTTTTTCAAAAAAAAAATAAATTAACAAAGGAGAAGAACTATGAAAAACTATAAAAAAATTATTTCTTTTTTAATGCTATTAACAGTTATAATTAATATATTTACATCTTGTAAAAATCAAGATGTTACAGTTAATGTTGATAAGTTTAAATATGAATGGAAAGCAAATTTGCCACACTATCAATATGACGACAAAAAAGAAGAAAACATAGAATCTCCTCAATCTATTACCGATCAAAAAAAGGGTGAGCTCTATTTCATTGAAAATACCCCCATTTATAAAGGGAGTTCAACACCGGATTTTGTTAAGCCAAAGGATTTCAATCTTGCAGATCCTAAAAGCTTAATTAATGCTTTTGGTAAACCGGCAGAAGCTTCAGACGTGATAGGTTATGATGTACATAATGATAGTGGATTGATATATAATCCCTTATCAGTAGAAGCTAGTAAAACTAAACAGCTAGACAAATATAAATATGCATACTTAAAGAAAGGGACAATTCAATTAGGCAGTAGTATTTTAGAATATCAAGTTCCAACCAATGTTACTGCCTATGATGTAGTTCCTATTAAATATACATTAAAGACAGAAGAAACATCACCTGTTTATGTTGAGGCTACTGCTTACGAAGAAGAAACCCGTAGACAAGGTCGAAAACTTAATGATATGAATGTTCCTGGTAAAATAGATGTTAATTATGAATTTATGGGATATGTAACAGGAACTATTGATTTAAGTAAAAGACCTGTTCTTGATCCTAAATTGGTAAACGATACGTTGGGTTCAAAATATCCATTTACAAACAACACATCATTGATTAGATCTAAAGAAGTAAAGGCTGAGGATGCTACTTGGTTTACCTTTAAATATACAAACACAGGTAATACTATATTGGATCCAGATGGCAATGCATCATTTAAAATGATGTTTTCGTTGCAAAAAAATGTTAACGGAGAATATGTTGTTATAGGGAGTACAGTTAATAAATCCTATAGAATGACAGACAGCTTATATCCTGGAGAAAGCCGTGAAGTAACTGTTACTTTTACTAGTAAAGAAACTGGCACATACAAACTTGGTGATGGGGACTATAGAATAATCATTGAGAACGATGTTATAAGTGAAGGCACAGTTCCGGGTGCTAGTTGGAAAGGTATGTGGAGTGGAACTACACAAGCTATATACAATTATGATTTTTCAGTAAGTAGTACTGCAGGAATTGTTGATCCTAATCAGGTTATAAAGAAAAGTAATCAGACAATGGTCAGAAACCAGTGGCTACATAGATTTGAAGAATTTATGTCTAGCTATGATACATGGATTTACCCGGAAGAAGAACAAAGTGATGTTATGTTTTTGCAGGTAGCTCCGTGGTCTGATAATATTACATTAAAACTAATTAATAGCGACAAACAGGAAATTGAAACTGTAAGCTTACCGATTAAGGTTGATACGAAATCAGTAAAAATTAATTTTAATAAGGACAATAACAACTATGTAATTGTAGATGGCAAGAAAACACCACCTGTAATTACGCAAACAATGGCAGATATGAGAACCAATATAGCATTAGGT
>CAYOCN010000057.1:0-4342 GCA_964402525.1 uncultured Candidatus Saccharibacteria bacterium
AATCCACATTCAAGGTAGAAATACCAAGAGCGGACGAACCAACCGCGGGCCCTGAAGGAAGTTTAGGAGCGGATGGGCGATTTGGAAAAATTGATGAAGCCAATAAAGGTAAACACGCGGCTAATAAAAAAAGATATAAAACAAGACGTAAGTTTTTAGGCATAGACTTATTATACAAACTTTCAAACGAGAAGCTATAAAAGCCTGAAAAATTCCAGGGCACTGATGTTGCAATATTATTCATACACATATAGATAACGTAAATTTAAGGACAACTACTATGAGAAAGGTCACAACAAAAGTGTGAATTATTATTTTTGCTAAAATTAAAACAATGAAAACCGTGATACTGGGACATGTTTGTATAGACAAAAACACCTCAGAAAACTCCACATATATTTCGGCAGGAAGCCCCGCAATATTTATAAACAAAATATTTAAGCAGCTAAATAATTGCGAAACAATTACCGTGGCACCTTATGGAAAAGACGCTTTCAAACATTTAAAAAAAGAGCAATTAAATATTTATCCACAACAAGCTTGTTGCAAGAGCACATTAGTATACGAGAACAAAACCAAAAATGGAATAAGAAAACAAAAAGCGCGTAACCGCCAAGAAGCGGTTCCCATTAAAATGGATGAAATTAAAATAAATACCCTTAATGCCATAAATCAGCCACCACATTACCCGTAACACCATAAAATTCCTGTAAAGCAAAAAGATCCATAGTATCACCTAAAACACGATGCTCATGCCATATTTTAGCTAAATCCTTACCAACATAAAAATAATGCCAATCTTCATTATGGATACCAGCATGATTATTAGTATAAGAAAGAACAAAACCATATTTCCAGGCATTCTTTTCCATCCATTTTCCAGCATTAGTTTCGGAAAAGTGAGCATTAACATCAACAGCCTTATTTATCTCCGATGAAGTAACATCTATAGCCAACCCCAGATGATGCTGAGATGTTCCAGGAACCGATACAGCAGTTTTATCGGGAGATTGATTATAAGCTAACTGCTGATCGTGCATATCTCTAAAGGCAGAACTTAAATATAGTCGAATGTTGTCACCATGTGCATCACGAAATAAAGTGTTTAAATCAGGAGCACATAATTTATTTATTTTTGTGGTTTCACTTATAAGCCAAACATCGGAGGCACCCTCAGATACATTTATTAGGTTAGGTAAAATTTCTTGTTTAATCATATCCTCATCAATAGGGTGCTGGGCATCTACAATCTTCAAAGACTCTGGAGCTATATTCAAAAGTGAAGGTATCTCTGCTGTAGTAGAATTTAAATAATTTTCATCGTATATATTTGCATCTGTAATAACACTAGGTGTCTGCGGTTTTGATGCTTCATCAGGTATACTAGGAGTAAAAATAACTTCCACTTTAGGACTTGAAATAGGTGTAGGAGGTAGTTTGTGAGGTCTGGACAAGGCTAGCTGACCAAGCAACATACTTGCTATAGACACAGCAGAAAGAGCTCCGACAACAATTTTAGTTCGTGTCGAAGGGTGCAAAATCCTTTGTGAAAAATCATCAAGGGTACGCTTCAAACCTGTAATAATTGATTCCTTATCCTCTGGCGAAAAAGTAGAGTCAGTCGAAACATAGTCAAAGTCACTGTTCAAAATTTCAATGTTTTGTGTATACGTATCAGCGGTTTCATGCTGTAATTGTTCATCTACTAATTGTTTCTTTCTTTCAATATCTGAAGCCTCTTCATAAACATCTATAATGTTGTGTTTTTTAAAAACTTTTGCATAATACATAACATTTGAAGCAGATGTATCGCCAAAGTTAGAGTTAGCTAATTTATTCTCAGCCCAAGTTTTATGGGCATTATAAACAACTTTACCTCTAATACTTCTTATTATCTTAAGCATTCCCGTATCTATATGAGCAGGGTCATCAGAATAAAGTAAAGTTTCAGCTTCCCTACAAATATTTAACACAGCTTTATAGCTACCGTGGGCACCTACTAAAAAATCGGTATAGATAGCGTCAGAAAGTTTACGACCTTCTTTATTTAACCTACCCGTATCGGATAAAATACCTTTAAAGTTTTCTTCCCTTGATAATTTCTCATTTATAGATTCAATCAGTAAGTTGCTTTGAGGGGCTTTCAAGTCTTCACTATTATTCATAAAATTTCCTGAAATTTATCTTTTATTTTAGATAATAATTTTTGATGAAAATTTGGAATATCTGTTAATACTAAAGTTTTAGCAGATTCGTAGTTATTTTCTCCTAACAACTTATAAAATTCTAATCTACGAGGTGCAGAAAGGGATGTTAATATAAGATTCAAAAGTTGAACATTTAAAAATTTATTAATTTCAGAGTTTTTAAAATCTAAATCTACAACTAATAACTCATGTAATTTATCAGTTAAATCACCCACTTGTATGTTTTTAGGGGTCATCTTTGTAGTATCTCATAAGTCAAACTTTATATAAACACTTACATCAACGCCCACCTATGGTTGACAAGACAACAAAAAACTAGTATACAATTTAACTTAATAAGGCAAAGCAACCTCGCGGAGCCACCAACAATTAATAAGGAGAAAGATGACCAAACAAATAATTAAAAGTGTACTTGGGGCATTCGCCTTTGGTGTGATCATTTCTTTTATGGCAGGGGTGATATTTACTCCCTATTCCATATCTCAACAACCATTTTGGGCAAGCGTAACAGGAATACTGATAGGAGCGCTGTACCACAAAATGTGGGAACACCTTGAAATGAAAATTGCAATGGGGTTCATTCTGTGTTTAACGGCACTGACAGGATGGTTAACCTATTGTATATTTTTCGTACGATAGGAGTGTAGTTTTTAAAATAAAATCCCTTACGAGGCTAAAACATTAGTAGTAGGCCACCATAAGGGATTTTTTCAAAACACCAACAAAATACAAGCGATATAGTCTTTGTACTTTCTTCGGTTTTATGATATATCCAATCTAATGGATAACATATCTCAAATAAAAGATAAGCTCGACATTGTAGATGTGCTAAGTGGTTACATTGAATTAAAAAAATCCGGCCGAAATTATAAAGGCGTTTGTCCATTCCACGCCGAAAAAACCCCATCATTAATGGTTTCAAAAGATTTACAAATATTTAAGTGTTTTGGATGTGGGGAAAGTGGCGATATTTTTGCATTTGTTCAAAAAATAGAAGGTTTAGATTTTGTGGATGTGCTTGAAAAACTTGCTGAAAAAGCAGGAGTAGTTTTAGAAAAAAAAGTTGTTGATAAACTAGCCGAACAAAAAAAACGAATTTATTTAATTAACGAAACTACCACCAAATTTTATCAATATATTTTGTGGAAACATCCTGCCGGAAAAGCGGGTCTCTCCTATTTAAAAGACAAAAGAAAACTAACCGATAAAACCATTCAGGATTTTAGATTAGGTTTTGCCCCAGACACTTGGGACACTCTATATAAAGCACTACTTAAACAGGGTTTTTCAGAACAAGAACTGTTTCAAGCCGGAGTGGTTTCTCAAAGAAGTAATGGTAGTGGTTATATTGATAAATTTAGAGGCCGCGTGGTTTTTCCATTAATTGAAACTGATGGAAAAATTAGTGGATTCACCGGAAGAATTTTAGACCAAGGCGAACCAAAATACTTAAACACCAGCGAAACTCCTGTTTTTCATAAAACCAACTTTATATATGGGCTAGATAAAGCTCGAATAGAAATAAAAACCCATGGCGCGGTTTTTGTAGAAGGACAAATGGATGTAATAAGTGCACATCAGGAAGAAATAAAAAATGTTGTAGCTTCTTCTGGAACGTCCGTAACGGACAATCAATTAAAAATAATTGCTAGATATACTTCGGACATAACTTTTTGTTTTGACTCGGATTCTGCAGGAATTGGCGCCATTTATAGAGGAATTGAGCTGGCTGAAAAACAAAACTTTAATATAAAAGTGGTATCCATTCCAAACGAATATAAAGATATTGATGAATTAATTAAAAAAAGCCCCGATGATGCAAAAAATCTAATAAATAATGCCACCTCTTGTTATGACTTTTTTGTGGCAGATAACTTAAGAAAATTTAATAAAAATACAGGCGAAGGAAAAAAGAAAATAATTGAAAATTTACAACCTTTATTAGAAAAAATTGGCAATAGCGTAATGCTGGAACACTACTTAAAACAACTAGCCACCGAATTAAACACAGCCGAAGAAACGCTATATCAAATGTTTAAAGAAAAAAAAGTTGTGGAGTTTGATACATCTCAAAATAACGCAGATAATCTTGCTGAAAAAGTTTCTATAGAAAAAGGACCAGAAGCCTACTATTT
>CAYOCN010000058.1:0-4271 GCA_964402525.1 uncultured Candidatus Saccharibacteria bacterium
AGGTGGATTTACATTTATTAAGAAAAATAAACAAACAGCAAATATGGCAAATACTGCCAAAGCATACTTCTCTCTTTTTTTGATGGATATAACCATTCCAAAAACCACTAAAGCAAAGAAAGCATAACCTAAAGGTAACACTAAAGGCTTTGACGAATGAACTATCCATGCATTAAGTAAATCATCAAATTTATTATCACCAACATACTGTCCCCAATTAAAAAGGAATCCTCTCAAAAGGGCGATGTCATTAATGTTGCCAAACTTAACATTTTGTAAAAAAGCTTCCTCAGAAAACAATCGATGGATTTTAGATTTTTGAATGTTTGCACCCTGATTAATAGCAAAGTAAATATTAGGCAAAAGCCAAAATGAATTTACAACTAACATAAAAACTATAGCTATTACACTTTTGATTAAAATACCTTTTCTTTTTTCATGTTCTTGAGATAGAAATAAAGCAAGTAAAAAGGCAACAAGACATAAAACCAAAGCATAAAATAAAGTGGCTGTATGAGCCTGAGAAGAGGATACTAAACAAACTAATACAAACTTTAATAAACTGGAACGATTTCTTTTTTCAAAATAATCACAAAGGTAAAAGAAAAACCAACCTAAAAAGCCATAGTGAGTTAAAAACATTTCTAATGGGACATAGAATTGTTGTAAAACAACAAGATTTAGCAAATAGAATAAACCACCTGCGAACGAACCGAATTCTTGTTGCTTTACGGGCAAATGTTTAAGAAACACCTTTTTCAAAAAAGCATAAACACCTAAAGGACCAATAATTAACATCAAAAATACATAAGCATATCTAACCTGCGACATTTTAAGAAATACACTGAATATCATTAAAATTAAAATACGAGGTAATTCAGATGCGTGGGCTTGCGTGGCCACATCCCCTAGCCCCTGATGTTCTTGCCAAACACCATCAATAATTCTTGATAGATAAATACGATAATTAAATTCTGGATGTAAAGTGTCCCATCCCGTTAAAAAAGTATTAGGAACATAATTTGTAATACATAAAACAATAGAAATCAAAACCAATAACAAAGATGTGGGATGTTCTTTAATAATATGTAGTAATTTTTGTTTCACCATTTTAATTTATAAATTATCCACTATTGGATAAAAACATACGGCACTACCATCGTAACAAGGAAAAAATCCCCAGTTACTTGGAAAGTTTTTAATAATTTGATTAGGTTGCGTAATATCAAATTGGATTAAATCATCCTTTGTCATAGTAGTTTCTCCATTCTTATCTTTTAACCAAAAGTTATCCCATTTCCAACCTTTGGTAGCATACGCAACATATACAGATTCATTAGGATTTTTGTTAACAATACTAATTCCTTTATCAGTATACTCAACAAAGGTACTCACCACATCAGGCAGCTTAGATATATCAAAATTAGCGTCTAAAGGCTTTAAGAGACCATTTTTAAACAAATAAGTACTAAAGTTATAGTCAGGAATTCTAACAAAAGTCATGTCTCTAAAAGCCCAACCTGTCATATGTTTTATATCCAATTGTTCACGTGGCAAATCAATACGAATCTTTTTAACACCTTCTAATGAAATTCTCTTTTGAGTAACACCGTCTGTGCCCATTTTATAAACGGTATCATTGGCAAGTTCATCAAAGGTATGAACTTCAAAAACTTGAGTTTTTATTTTGTCACTATTTAAAAATAAAATATTACTTAAATAAATTTTCAAACTATCTTCCCTAGTACTTTCAGGACTCTTAAAATTTAAAAAGTTCACACGTTTATAAAGACGTAATTTATTACCATCTGGCATATCAAATTCTTTTATTGGAGCAAACTCTGTATTTTGGTTAGAAGTAAAATAATCAATTAACTGATTCAAAACCGCAATATTACGTAAACCGGAAGGACCTGGATTTTGAGGCACAATAGCAAAATGGATATTTGAAAGATACGTGGCCAATTCTTCTGGAGACAATTTATCAGGTCTATTATATGGAACAACAAAATCCATATCGTAAAAAGCATTTTGCATTTTAAACATGTCAAACGATGCAATTGAGTAATATCTGTTATCAGAAATTTCTAAAACTTTATAGGTACCTGTAATGGTAGATTCCAAAGAAGCTTCCTTTGAAATAACTTTTAAAATATCCTCTACTCCCCAATTACCTGAGCTATACGCGTAAGAATAAGGCATTGTTTCCCATGCCCAGTTATAAGGACCAGCCATCAACCACGCAACAAAATTTAAACTTTTAGGTAACGTGGTAAAAGGATTTAAAGACAGGAAAAAAAACAGAAATAATAAATAAAATGTATACAAATAGGTAAAACTACTTTGAAACTTTTTTATAACCTCACAAAACAAATAAGCAACACAAAAAGCAAAAACAGGAACCATTGGTAATATATAACGTAAATCTTTGTTTTGAATAAGAGAAAGAACTAAATAAGGAAAAACAATTAACCAAATAATATATTTTCTAAAACTAACTTTATGTAAATATAGGAATATTAGTGAAACAAGTAAAACTGCTACAGACACAATTCCCAACTGGTAAGACATCATTAGCTTAATATAGTGATAAAAATTTTCAATACTCCATATATTTAAAGGATCACCTGCGTCAGCTGTAGCAGACACTTTAACATTAGCTAAAATACTTTGAAAATTTAAAAAGTACCAAGGTAATGATATACAAGCAACCACAAGATACCCAAACAAAATATTAAACCAACGACCTACATCATAAAACAAATCTTTACTCTTAAAACTACGAATAAAAACCTCATAAACAAAAGGCACAATCAAATAAACAAAACCATACCACTTGGTTAACTGGATCAACGAAAACAAAACAAAAAAGATAAAAGAATACAAACGATTTTTTAAAGAATGGGAAAGCAACAAATAATAATAGGAAGCTAAAAGTAATGCACACAAAGGAACATCCAAATGAAAGTTCCTACTCTGCTCCCAAATTTGAGGAAAAAAAGAAAAAAACAAAACAGTAAAAAAAGCCAACTTATGATTATCTTTAAAAAGAAACAAAACAATTTTATATAAATAAACAATACAAAAAACAAAAGAAACCGTACCAACAACAAACAAAGGAAACTCAAAAACCCTACCTACAAACAACATGACAAACGCACCTAGAATATGAACCAAGGGTGGATAGTAAGTAGAAACTTTTAAAAAATCTACAATATCAAATCTACCCAAAGGAATAAGCTGAAGCTTGTCTAAAAAAATAAAGCTTAAAGTTAAATGCCCTGCACTATCCCAAGTCGGAGGTGCCTTATTAATAATTTGGAATATTAAATTAAAAGAAATATGAAAAAATATAAGTGCTAACACCCACAGATTATATTTATTAGACAGTAATTTCTTAATGGACAGAATCATTAATTAAATAATAGAGTTTTAAGTGGAATTTGGCAAAGGGTTATAAGTAAAAAGGGTATAAAAATGAATGAAGCCCCGGTTCCTGATTGCGATAATTTGCAATTTTAGGAAACGAGGCTTCTGTAAAGATTTATTTTCTTTTTTTGTACACATGTACAGAAAGAAAAAAACCTGAAAAAAAAGAAAACTGCATTTTTTGATTTATCGAACCACCGCATCGGTTTCAGAAAAAACAACCGAGACGGGCTTATTCTCTTGAAGTAAAAACAAATCCAAGAGTTTGACGACATCAGGCACCGCCGACAACTTGATGGCGGAAGCCGATGTGTTGAAGTGGTCATTAACATCACTAAATCCCACTCCAACTATCGAAAGGCCTTGGCCTTTTTTCAAGGTTACAGCCGCGAGGAATCCTTTTCCAGCGGGCATATCCAACCTTTTTAAGGGACCTTCCCATGCCTTAGTGGTGTCATTCCAATTGAATATCCCCATATAACCAGCAGGATCCGAAGATACCAGAATTACAGTATCTTCTGCGAAAGGTCCAATTCCCTGATAAGGCGACCCTTTCACCTTCCACCCCTGGATGATGTCCCCGTGGGCACCAATAATGGAGCCCTCTGGCAATTGTTTCTGCCAAGGGGTTGCTGGGTCGTACAAGGTTGCCGGAGCGACAGGCTTTACTTCGGCCGGTTTCTCAGCAACAGGTGCCGGAGCGACGGGCTTTACTTCGGCCGGTTTCTCAACAGCAGGTGCTGGAGCGACAGGCTTTACTTCGGCCGGTTTCTCAATAGCAGGTGCTGGAGCGACAGGCTTTACTTCGGCCGGTTTCTCAGCAACAGGTGCCGGAGCGACGG
>CAYOCN010000059.1:0-391 GCA_964402525.1 uncultured Candidatus Saccharibacteria bacterium
TATGCGTTTGTGCACTTAGTAAATGAGCCATAAATATATTTCGTCATTATACCAGCGTTGACTTTCCAACTACAAATCCACATACTTAGAAATATGGGTAGAAATACTATAATAGTCCTTTTAATACTCGCAGGCGTTGCATACTTCTTTTTAACCTATAGAGACCCCAAAAAAATAGCTATTAATCAACAAGAAAATACTTTAATAACAACAGACGTTTCAAGTTTAGCCAAAGCACTTACTATGTGTAGTTGGGACAATAACGATAAATATTCTTCTCCTGAGTGTGCAACCATTGAAACATTACAAGCTAAATATCTTGGTAAATTTCTTTCAAACAAAAAAATTGAATTCGTTGTAGATAACGAAACGGATGAATTCGTTGTATATT
>CAYOCN010000059.1:401-3905 GCA_964402525.1 uncultured Candidatus Saccharibacteria bacterium
ACGAAGGAACCAATTGTAAATTTAAAGCATATAGCGTTTTTAGATCGGAAACAGGAAAAAATACAATTGAGTGTGTAATGGTAGAACCAAATCTTTACTAAAATAAGTTAAAGTAATTTAACGATTCACAAAATCTGCAACTTGTTTTCCTACTTCTAAAAACTCAGGAAAATTAGTGTTTTCACTCATTAAACACACAATAAATGTTTTATCACCATAAACAACGCCACAATCATGCCATGAATTAGTTTCAGGCCAAGTCCCTATTTTATGAGCAAATTTAAGATTAGAAGGTAGCTTGTTTGCAATTCGATCATCAAATGAAGTACCGGTCATTACACCTATTAAGTATTTTTTTGAGGTATCTGACAAGTAATTACTAACATAAATTTTTTCCAAGTAACCACCAATATCTTGTACAGTGGCTATGTCCTCATGATAAAAAGAACCGGCGGCACTACCTAAATTAAAGGCACCGGCCACAGCAGGGGAATTAACGTCTAGTTTATCCAACAACATAGATTGAGCAGAATTGTCGGAAGTTTTGTATAAAGCTTTTAGTATGTCGTTTACAGAAAGTTCAGATCCCGCAGGATACGTGTTTATAATTCCAGATCCATCGTCATAGTTGTTATCATTGTAGGTTAAATGATCTTCCAAGGATAAATTACCATTATCAATTTCTTTAAGAACAGCCACACCAACGGGTAGTTTAAACAGAGAAGCAGCGTAAAATTTATAATCCGCATTTAAAGTATAAGTTTGTCCTGAAGATAAATTTTTTATATAAACACCATAAGTTCCTGATTTATTTTTTATATTATTTTTTAATCTTTGAAAAGGCGAGTCAGAACTACTAACCGCTGTTAATTTACCAAACATACTATCTGACGAAAATAAAACACTACCTTTTGGAGAACGCATTAAAAAAATCGACAGTATTAGTAAAATAAAGGTTATAGTGGGGATTTTTCTTATGCGAAACCGTTCAAGCATTAGTTAAATAATACCATGCTAAAATCATTGAGTGGAGCTATCAAGAGATCAAAAAATTGCAATTGAAAAAATACTTAAATGGTATTACACAACAAATAAAACTCCATTTATTACACTGGGAGGTTACGCGGGTACTGGAAAAACCACTTTAATATCCATTATAAAAAGAGAAATAAATAATATTTCAAAAAATAAAGTGAAAGTGGCTTTTTGTAGCTATACAGGCAGAGCCACTCAAAACTTAAAAACCAAATTAGATAAAAATTCCACAATAGGGCCAAAAGATACTATTAGTACAATTCACGGACTAATTTATAAACTAATAGAAAACGACAATAAAGAAATAATGGGGTGGCTTAAAAAAGATACAATAGACGCGGATTTAATTATTGTGGACGAAGCTTCCATGATCGACGAAATAATCTGGCAAGATTTATTATCTTTTAATGTTCCAATTTTGGCAGTGGGCGATCATGGTCAATTACCACCCATAAATGGGACTTTTAATTTAATGGAAAAACCACACCTACGTTTAGAAGAAATTCACAGACAAGCACGAGGTAATCCAATAATTGATGTTTCAATTTATGCAAGAGAAAAGGGCGTGGTTCCTGCAAAAGAATACAGCGATAAGGTTGTAAAATATACTCCTGATAATTCTGATTTCCACGAAATATCCAAAGAACTATTAGAAAATTACGATACGGACACTTTAATTTTATGTGGTTACAACACCACCAGAAATAAAATAAATCAATTTGTAAGAAACGCTTTGGGATATGAGCTACCAGAACCCAGCGAAGGTGATAGGGTTATATGTTTACGCAACAACCACAAAAAAGGTATTTATAATGGAATGTTGGGAACAATAATAGACATTACAGAATTAAATGCACTTTGGTATGAAGTAGTGATTCAAATGGATGACACTAAAGGAACTTATAACGGAAAAATATATGCACCTCAATTTGGGGCCACTCAAGCCATAAACTTTACAAAAGATAGAATTAAAGTAAAAGACGGCGACTTATTTGATTTTGGTTACGCATTAACTGTGCACAAAGCACAAGGAAGCCAATCAAAAAGAGTGGTTTTGTTTGAAGAAAAATTTGCAAAAATGGACGACCTCCAATGGAAAAAGTGGCTTTACACAGGAATAACCAGGGCTGAAAAAGAATTGTATATTTTTGGAAATTAACTCATAAAAGTGTTTCATTGACTATAAACATCGATAATGAAACAATTTTAGTATGAATAAAAAAACTGCCCAAAGAAACGGAAATGCCAGTATTATCATATTAGTAATTTTGCTTTTAGCATCCATAGCAGCTCTTCTATATTTTTATTTTTTAAAACCTAAACAATCTGTAAATCTTCCAAGTAATGAAAAGATAGTAGAAAAAGTTGAAGCAATAGATGCATCAACTTGGCTTACATATCCACCAAAAGGAATTGAAGAACTGTGGTCAATAAAACACCCAGCTAAAAATACTCCTTTAGCCAACGAAAAAAATACACAAATAACAATAGGTGAACAAAATAACGAATCTGTTCTTATCGTATTAAAAAGCGATAATATTTTTCAAGGAACTGATATTGAAACACAATTAAAAAGCTTCACGGATTCAAAAACCTGTGTGTTAAAAGTAGGTGTAACAAAAATTAGTTTAAATGGATACGACGCCTACACTTTTAAAAGTGAATGTGGAGAAATTACTCCGGAAACAATACTATCTAAAGAAAAAACAGCATACATAATTGTAAATCCTTACAAAAGCCAAAATTACTTGCTAATTGAGGTATATACAAATAATAAAATAGCTACAGATACGCAAAAAGAATTAGCACAAAAAATTACGGAAACAATACAAATCAATAAACCTGTTGTCGCAGAGAAACTGGTAGAAAAACCAATGGATGATGGCTTATTAACATTTACAGACACCTCACTTGGTTTTTCTTTAAAATACCCAACCACGTATAGAATTGAAAAAGATAGTGGATGGAAAAATGCTGGATTAATATTATATAGCGGTGGCCAAACTTATGATTTAGTTGTGCAAAGCTGGAATACTGAAGCTGAATATAAAAAGTATTTTGAAGAAAATATAGGAACTCCTCAAACTTTAGTAGTGAAAAAAATAGGTAATAAGTATGTTACCTTTTTAAATATGGGCGAAGATAAAGACGTGGACACCGTAATTAGTTCTTATAAGTTAGAGGAAAATCAGTAAATGATACAAAATAAATTGAGTTTAACTATTGTTTTAAGTTTACTAATGCTATTTAGTTTTGGATTTTTAACACCTAAAAAAACATTTGCTGCATCAAGTTTTCTTATTGATACACCAAATTTATCATGTGGTAGCCAAACAGTATCCTTTACAGGCGCCGCAGTACTTGATGAAGGAGAAGACTTGTATTTGTACTTTTTAAAGTACAAAGAAGGTTCAACACCCTTTGGACACACAACAACAATTCAAAATACAACTGCTTGGGAAATTACAC
>CAYOCN010000059.1:3915-4236 GCA_964402525.1 uncultured Candidatus Saccharibacteria bacterium
TTACCTAGAGACGATTACTACATATATGGAGCAATAGTTAACACCGCCTGTATGGTTGAAGGTACCGTTGAAACTTGTATAGTGGGTGGAAATGAAGATACAGTATTTTATACGATAGCCTCTTGTACCACAGATGACAATACAAATAACTCTACTAATACTACTAAAAACACATTTCATAAAGATTTAAGATGTTTGGCATCTAAACCCATAAATCCAAGTTGGTCTTATTTTGATAGGAGTAATCAAATTTTAAACTGGTCAGCTACTGGTGGGGATAAAGTGGAAATTAGATTTTCCGATAACCCAAGTGACTTAAAA
>CAYOCN010000060.1:0-4232 GCA_964402525.1 uncultured Candidatus Saccharibacteria bacterium
GACTTACTAATTAATACAACATCTGGATCCGATTCTTCGGAATATGTTTCTTTTAGTTTCATTGATTCACCTAACACGACTTCCTCGCAAGCTTATACTGTTTGTGGTTACACAGATACTAATACCACGCGAAACTCAACTCCATACATTGCATTTTCTGTAATTGAAGTGGCAGCATCTGGTGCAGATTTAGCTGAACTTTATTCTTCCAACGATGACAGTGTTTCTCCTGGTGACGTTGTTAGCCTTGATTATTCTTTAAATGCTGGGGTGAAAAAAAGTGATACCGCTTACGATAGTAGTGTTCTTGGAATAGTTTCGACCAGACCAGGGTTAACAATTGGTGGTATCGATGACAATGTTAGCAAAGTAGTTCCTGTTGCACTGTCGGGTAGAGTGCCCGTTAAAGTTTCCACTATAAATGGACCCATTAGGGCTGGAGATTATTTAACATCCTCTTCTATTTCTGGTGTGGCAATGAAGGCAACTGAAGCTGGTGCAATTATTGGTACTGCTATGACTTCTTTTGATGGTGACGGTGTGGGACAAATATTAGTTTTTGTTAAAAGTGGTTCTTCCTTTGGAAGTGCCCAGCCTTCGGTAGCCACTAAAGGTATCGTTGATCAAGTCACTAAAATTATTACTGAGGTGTTTAATAAAACCGTCGCGTTTTTTGGTGATGTAATTTTTCATGGAGATGTTAACTTTGTAGGTCGTCCTACTTTTAATAAGGACACAGCAGGTCACGTAGTGATTAAAAAGGATAAAGATGAAGTGTATGTAGAGTTTGATAAAGAATATTCCAAAACTCCTGTTGTAACGGTTAGTGCCAATCTTGCCGGTGATGTGGATTTGGATGATATTCCTGCCTACGCCATTTATGATCTTTCCACTAAAGGTTTTAAAATTAAATTGTCTAAGGATGTTGACTTTGATTTGAAATTTTCTTGGGTTGCTCTGTTTGTTGATGAAGAAGCTACTGACGTGAGTACTGAGGTAACTGATGAGGTGGAAACTCCTGTTTTGGAAATTCCAGTTGTTGAGCCTGCCGTTGAGGAATCTACTAGTTCTATCACAGAAGAACAGCAACCTGTAGAATCATCTCCTGTTGAGGAATCCTCTATGCCCAGTGACGCACTATAATAAAAACAATTCCCGAAACTGCTGCTGAAACAAATGTTCCCCAAACTAAATCCACTCCTGTAACAATTAAGGGCCAATCTTTTATGGTGGCTAAATTTGTAAGATCATATGTAGCGTATGTAATTAATCCTAGTAATGCTCCGTATAATAACGCTGTGGTTAGGGAATTTTTTTGAAGGCTTGGTTCTATTACAAAAACTACTAAACCCACGACAAATATTAAATAAAAAATTAAAGCAGCAATTAAATTGGGATTTTCTTTCATCAAAAATCCAATATGAGCTTTGTAGAATTTTGGTGCCACTAGTGTAAGCCAAACAGAATCGATAGCTAAAAATATAGTTAGTGCGATGCCGTAAAGTTTTAAGAAGTTTATCATGTGTTAATTATACGAAATATTTTTATTTAAGGTGTGTTTGTTTTTGACGCTCCAACTGCTATAGGGTATAATGAAGGAAATTCGTTGATAAAAATAAAAAAGGAGTGAAAATGAAAAAGTTTATTTTGTTGGTTTTCTTTTTATTCGTCTTATTCGTTTTGGTGGCCATCAGGGACACGGGAACTTCGGTTGCTACCTCCACCCCCACCCCCACCCATGTGGTGAAGGTGGTATTGAAGGATTCTGCTCGGTTATTTGTTGGGAACGCAATTTTTCTCATACAAAAGTCTGAAGGAGTTTGGAGGGTGGGGGGTTCTCCTGTCCACACCGGATCCTTCCACCTTTTAAAAGATGGTTCATCTTTAGGTGGATACCAAAGGGTGGAATTAATAGCGTACATGGTCAGCCAAAATAGACTTGAGTTTTATATACGTATGCGCAGGGATGAATCCATATCTTTGCGCTAACCCCAAAAGCTCCATGGTTTTTATATTACATAAATCATGGAGCTTTTTAATGCTAATATATAACTTATCTAATGAAATTTCTTAAAAATATTAGAGAGAAGATAAAAGCTATCGGTCCTGGATTTGTAACTGGTGCGGCCGATGACGATCCAAGTGGTGTTGCCACTTATTCAATAGCGGGTGCTCAGTACGGTTATAAATTAAACTGGATGACCTTGTTTTTACTTCCTGCAATGATAGTAATTCAAAGTATGTGTGGCCGTATTGGACTTCTTACGGGTAGAGGTTTGGCCGGTAATATTAAAAAATATTATTCCAAAAAATTAGCTTGGTTTTCTGTAATACTATTAATAATAGCCAATGTAATTAATATTGGAGCAGACTTAGGTATTATGGCGGCAAGTTTGAATATGCTTTTTCGTTGGAATATTGAAGTTAGTTTAGTTTTGGTAGCCTTGGTTATCGCTTTATTAGAAATTCTTATACCTTATAAAATCTATTCTAAATATTTAAAGTGGTTAGGTTTATCTTTATTAGTTTATGTTGTTACAGCTTTTTTGGTTAAACAAGATTGGTTAGAAATTTTTAAGGATTTAGTAATTCCTCATATTGAATTAAAGTTGGAATATTTGATGACTCTTGTTGGTTTTTTGGGCACAACCATTTCTCCTTATTTATTTTTTTGGCAAACTTCTGCTGAGGTAGAAGAAGAAATTATTGATAATAAAATTAAAGATTTTGGTGAGTTGCCCGTGGAAACAAAAAAAGATGTAAGAAGATTGGATTTTGATACGCGTTTTGGCATGATTTTTTCCAATTTAATGACCTTTTTTATAATTATTACTACTGCTGCCACCTTACATGCTAATGGGATTTTTAATATAGAAACACCACAACAAGCTGCTTTGGCTCTTAAACCCTTGGCTGGAAACTTTGCCTACTTTTTATTTGCCTTTGGAATAATTGGTATAGGATTACAAGCTATACCAGTGTTAGCAGGTTCAGTGGCATATAGTGTGGCTGAGCTTTTAAATATGGATGAAGGTTTATCCAAGAATTTTATGAAGGCTAAAGGTTTCTATATTATTTTGGCCTTAGCCACTCTCTTTGGTGTATTACTTAATCTTTTGGGAATAAACACTATTAAGGCCTTGTATTATGCTGCCATTGTAAATGGCGTAATAGCAATTCCTTTGATTGCGATCATTATTAAATTATCCGGTGACTCTAGAGTAGTTGGTAAGTTTAAGTTTGGTAAGGTTGCAAAAACCATTGCATGGTTCACTTTTATTTTTATGTTGTTAGCTGTTTGTTTTATGTTTTGGGCTCTATTTTAAATACTTTAGAAACGTAGTAAAATTATATTTACCTATAAATATCATGTCAAAAAATATATTGAAAACAAGTGATGAGAAATTTCTTAGACTCATAGAGAATTCCACTGATGGTATTGTGATCGCAGACGCTTGCGGTAACATTGATTTATGGAATAAGGCTATGGAGTGTCTTACGGGATTAAACTTTTGTGATGTTGTAGGGGTTCCCGTATGGGAAGTTCAACTACGTTTAATTCCAGAGGAGTTGAGAACAGACGAACTGTTACATCAAAGTAAGACTGCCATTACAAATATCCTTGGGGATGCATCCTGGACCGGAAATTCCAAAGAACAATCTATCATAAGTGCCGATGGCGCAAACAAAATAGTTCAAGCTGATTCTTTCCTTATTAAAACTTCTACTTCTGTTATGTTAGGGACTATTATGCGAGACGTGACCGAGTGGAGGAATTCTATGCAAAAAAATCGTTGAAATGAGTTTTCACGATCCTTTAACTAATTTATACAACCGTAGATTTTTAGTAGAGGAGTTAAAAAGATTTACCGATACAAGACGTCTTCCCCTAAGTATTTTAGCTATAGATGTCGACGGATTTAAAGAGATTAACGATACTTATGGACATTTTCAAGGAGATCTTCAACTTAAAAAAATTGCCAAAATATTAACAAAAATATGTAGAAATGACGATATTATTGCTCGAATGGGTGGGGATGAATTTAGTATTTTATTACCTGCTACGTCTAATGAAGATGCTCAAGGAATTATAAAAAGAATACTAGATAAATGTAAAAAAACGCGAAAAATACCTTTAAGTTTATCAATTGGGTTAGCCACTAAAACAAAATCAACCCAAAAAATAATGGATATTATGAAAGAGGCTGATGACCTTATGTATAAGGTAAAGA
>CAYOCN010000061.1:0-4140 GCA_964402525.1 uncultured Candidatus Saccharibacteria bacterium
TCCCATGGTACAAATCCTTTTTTAATTATTTTTAAATGTCTTGTTCCTGGTTCTATACCCGAAATAGTGTCATTGGTGGCAGTCATTAGTATCCCATCCAAGTAAACACTCGCACCTTCAGGCATTGATTTAACACTTATCATTCCAGTTTTTGTTAAGTCTACCGTTTGTTTTTGTGATCTGGTTAATCTGTAACCATCTGAGTATAGATATAAAGATGTTGTAACACCTAATATCAATATAGTAGTGAGTAGCGTTTGTATCCAATTAATATTTTTCATACTACTATTATATAATACATGTATGAATATTGGAAAAAAGATTTCAAAATATATACTGGGTGTTAGGGTTGATTTTGGGCTGAAAATGGCTGATGTTATTAAATTGGTGGAAACTGATTTACTAAAAGATGGAAAAAATCATTACATTTGTACTACAAATCCTGAATTTATTGTAGATGCTCAAGCTAACAATGCTTTTAAAAAAATTATAAATGAGTCTTCCTTATCTGTACCAGATGGTAGCGGTGTATTGTTTGCCTATTCCTATTTAGAATGTTTAAAAAAGTATTCTGGTAATTTCTTTTTCCCCATCATTGCTTTTTTTACGGGTGTTACACAGGGCATCTTTCCGCAGAAGATGGGGGAGACTATTACCGGTGTTTCTTTGGTTGACAACATTTGTGCTTTATCCAACGAAAAAAATTATAGTATTTTCCTTTTAGGAGGACGTCCTAAGGATGCATTTGGTAAACACACCATGTCTTCGCCTTTAAGTTTGTCCGATTCTGCCAGGGAGGCGATACTACTAAAGTATCCTAACGCTAATATAATAGGTAGCACCTCTGACTATAATAGAGATTCATCTGATGATATTGAAACTATTTCTTATATTCAAAGTTGTTTAAAGAAACATAATCTTAAATCTTTAGATTTTTTGTTTGTTGCTTATAACCATTATTTTCAAGAAGATTGGATTGTTAGAAATTCACATAAAGTTCCTGCCAAAGTTTCTGTTGGCGTAGGCGGAACATTTGATTATATAGCGGGGTACAAAAAGGGGAGTCCAACTTTCATAAAAAAGCTACACTTGGAATGGTTATACAGACTATTAACACAACCTTGGAGATTTAAACGTGTAGCTAAAGCTTTTCCTATTTTTCCTATTTTAGTGTTTCGTGACGCTTTGAAGAATTCCGCATAGCCAAGCCTTTTCTTTCCTGTTAAATCACTCGTTGACATGACACTTTGTGCATGCTTTCATTAAAGTATGATAAAGCTAGAAGAAAAATTATATACTTCTACGGAAGTAGCCCAGATATTGGGAGTTAGTCTTCGATCCGTATATAGATACATTGAAGAAAACAAGCTAACTGCCGAAGTAAAAACTGCCACAGGCAGACATAGATTCACGAAGCACGATATTTTAAATTTCTTATATCCTAACGGTGTCGAAACTGATGTGACAGATACCAATACCATTAAGAAGGTAACTGTATCCTCATCTGCTCCTTCTAAAGGAACCTCAAAAATGGTTTCCGAATATTCCAGACCTTCTGATGTTGAAGAAGATGTTACGGAAGAAGTTGTTGTTCAGGAAGAACCAGCTGAGGAGCCCGTTGACTGGTTATCCAAATTTAGAGAAGCTGCCAACAAGTTTAAGGAAGAAGATTCCTTTGAACCTGTGGTGCCTTCTGGTAAGGATGTACGGGTAGTTGATGAACCTGCTTTTACTACGGAAAGATTTTCTAAAGCACCAAAATTTCAAGAAGAGATTGAAGAAGATTTTGGTCCAAAAATGTTTTATTACAGAAGTAATCTTGGTGGTTTAAAAGATATTGCTCAGAACATTGATAAGCATTCAAAAAGTTCTGGTTTGGCGTATGCGTTTACCCTAAATGCCGGTCTATCACTACATAAACCAATTAAACCATTTTCAGTTTTACATGCCTATGTGAAATCTTCTGATCAAGCTTACTTTGAAAAGGTACTTTCTTTAAGTCCTGCCGATGAGGACGGTGCTCAATTGTGTTTAATAGCTTCTGATGATCCTTCTATTTATGCTCGACGCCAGGAATTACATGGATTGTACGTAGTATCTAAATTAAAACTTAAAGAAGACGTTGATAATTTTGGTAATGCTGAGATCAGACAAGAAGTACAAAGTATTTTAAGCTAGTTGTTTCGTTAATATGGTAGAATAGCCTCATGGCCAAAGCTCTGAAGGAGAAAAAAAACTCTTTTAGAAAATTAAAAATATTAATGGTAGCAGCAGAAGCAGCCCCCTATGTAACTGTAGGGGGTTTTTCGTCTGTAGTAGGGTATCTATCAAGGGAACTTATTTCTCTGGGTCATGATGTACGCATTTTTATTCCCAAATTTGGTTTTATAGATGAATCTAAAAATAATATTCGAATGCTTCACGAAGGGCTACGTGTACCTACTGATGATGATCCCACAACAGAATTAATTTGTAATATAAAAGTAGGGGATACTATTTCACCTGTAACAACATATTTTTTAGAAAATCATGAATACTATGAAAAGCGTGCCAACGTTTATGGCTACAGCGACGACCCGACACGTTGGGCTTTGCTTTCAAGAGGTGCTTTAGAGTTTATAAAGACAGGTATTTTTGTTCCTGATGTTATTCACTGTAATGATTGGCACACAGCAATAGTTCCAAATTATATAAAGACTTGTTATAAAAAAGATCCTATCTTTGACTCAATTTCGACTGTTTTTACAATTCATAATTTACAGTATCAGGGAATATTCGATCATCGTCACGTTAGTGAGTTGGACTACGATGACGGTAAGTCGGCCATAGCTCCTTTTTTTTCCTCTAGATTAGACAAGCAAAATTTTATGAGACGCGGAATACTTTATTCTGACGCTATAAATACTGTATCAAAAACTTACTCACGCGAGATTCTTACCCCTGAATTTGGGGAAGGTTTGGATAGGCTACTTTTAGAATTACGTGGGAAGCTTTTCGGCATAATAAATGGTCTTGATTACGTCGAGTTTAATCCCTTGACCGATACCTTTATTGAACGTAATTACGATGTTAATACTCTAGATGCCAGATGTGATAATAAAAGAGCGTTGCAAAAAGAATTTAATTTACCTATCAAAGACGATGTTCTTTTGCTAGGTTTTGTAGGCCGCCTAGATTATATGAAAGGTATAGATTTAATAATAAAAAGTTTATATCCCTTACTAAAAGATTATGATGTTCAATTTGTTCAAATTGGTGGTGGCGATGGTAACTTAGCTGAAATGCTTCGTACCCTTCAGAGAGATTTTCCTGATAAAGTGGGCATTCATCCTTACACGAATTTTACTTTACCACGCCTTGTGTTTTCTGGTACTGATTGCATGCTGTATCCTTCTCGTTTTGAGCCTTGCGGTATCGTACAGTTGGAAGCAATGCGCTATGGTTCAATTCCCGTTGTACGTAACGTAGGGGGTTTATCCGACACTGTTGAGAATTTTAATTCGGGTACTGGTTCTGGCACCGGCTTTGTGTTTAATGATTTCAACGAATTTTCCCTATTTGGTCAGCTTGTGCGCGCTTATGAGCTGTACAATAACAAACCTTTGTGGTCTGTGTTGCAGAAAAATGCCATGAATTCCGATTACAGTTGGGCGGTGAGTGCCACAGAATACGTAAAACTCTATGACAGGTCTTTAATTTTTCGTAATAAAAAAACACCTCGAGTTCTTGCTGTAGACTGATTATATATGTAAATTGTTGACAGTTCGACTGGCGTTTGTTACCATACTTTTGATAGCATTTAAGGAGCCTTTCCTGGATTGGATACTAAAAGTTTCTTATACTGTGGGCAGGAGTATAAGGAGCTATCCTTTCCGGGACAGACTCCTTAAGTTTTTTCTGTAGTAGCTTCATTATTCGTGCGTTAGCACCTTTGGCTTCCCTCTGGTAACGTAATATGCTCCGTTTTGACTCTTTTCCATATCCCTTTACCCGTAGTTATTTATACTGTTTTGTGGGTCCTAGTATGCTTTCCTTTATTTTTTGTTTCACCCCATCTGCTTATGTGTTTTTAAAAATTTCTTGTATCATGCGGTATGGTTTGAGTCCCCTACTTGCGAGTTTATTTCCACCTGTCAGTGT
>CAYOCN010000062.1:0-4042 GCA_964402525.1 uncultured Candidatus Saccharibacteria bacterium
GAGGTACAAACGGAGAACCAATTAACGCTGTTTATGGTGTAACTTCCATGGTTATAAGTGCACTACAGCAGGTAAACCCTTCCTATATAGTTGCGGCTTTGGATAGTATTGAACCAACTTTTAGAGTTGAGGATTTTACGGGCTACAAGGCTCACAGAAAGCCTATGGAAGATTCATTGGCTAGTCAGATCCCAAAAGTTTTGGAGATTTTAGAAGCATTTGATATAAAACAAGTGCAAGCTCCGGGGTATGAAGCCGATGACATAATTGGCACAATAGTTCATAAATTTTCAGGTGTGGAATACACTGTTATTTCAAATGATAGAGACCTCTGGCAGTTGATATCTGATAGTGTTAGAATTGCCCTTCCTAACAAGGTTGGAGGCCTCGATTACATTGATGTGGCGGGATCGATCTCAAAGTTCGGTTTTGACCAAAAACTTATACCAGACTTCAAAGGACTGAGGGGTGACCCAAGTGATGGTATACCTGGAGTGTACGGAGTAGGAGAGAAAACAGCTACTAAACTTATACAAGACTATGGGACATTAGAGAACATCTACCATAGTATCCAAAGTGTAACTCCGGAATCCCTCAGAACGAAGTTGATAGAGTGCACCGAAACTGCTCTAATGAGTAAAAAATTGGCAACTATAATTATAGATGTTCCAATTACCCTAGAGTTATCAGAATGCAAATACAATTTGTTTAACAAATCAAGAGTACAGGAAATTTTAGAGAAATACCACTTTAAATCTCTCTTAAAACGTATGGGATTTGAAGGGTACGAAAGTAGTAATTCCAAAAATAAAAAAAATGAACCGGTTGATAATCAACTTTCTTTACTTTAAATTTTATATATAACATATGATTCCAACCAAAGAATATGCAAAACAAATAGCCGAACTTTTAAAGCAAGAGCACCCAAAACCATGTACAGAACTTATTTTTGAAAATGAATACCAGCTTGCAGTGTCCGTAATGCTTTCGGCTCAAACAACCGATAAAAAAGTAAATGAGGTAACTCCTAAACTTTTTGCAAAATATCCTGATTGGGATACTTTATCCACAGCACCTTTAACTGATGTGGAAAACTTAATTCACGGAGTTAATTTTCACAAAGGAAAAGCTGCTCGTTTGATAGAAGCAGGGGAAGTGGTTATGGGCAACTTTAGTGGCGTATTGCCCAAGGATATTAACGAACTTCAAAAAATTCCAGGTGTGGCACGCAAGAGTGCAAACGTAATTTTACAAGAGCTTTGGGATATTGCCGAAGGTATTGTTGTTGATACCCATGTAACGCGTGTTTCCACAAGACTTGGTTTGACTACAAATACTGATCCTCAAAAAATCGAAAAGGATTTAATGTTGTTGTTGTCCCAAAAATACTGGAGAAATTTCTCGGGTGCTTGTGTATTACATGGAAGATATGTTTGTGTGGCGCGCAAACCAAATTGTTCCGAATGTGTTCTAAATAAGATATGTCCTTCTGCTTTAATTGGGTAGTGTAACCATGAATCTTCCGTAGTTTTTTGTTTCTTTTTCTTGATATGCCCACATTCCAATTTTTGTGAATCTAAACTCTATTTTTTCATTTGGTTTTATTTCAATGGGACTTATAAAATCTGCAAAAGTTTTTGATAGTGGCTCTAACGTCATTACTTTTGTTGTTTTGTTAGTCCATACAACTTTTTGACCTTGTTCTATATTTTTGGTTTTAGGCTCAAAACCTTTATTTGTGTAGCTTACTTCAATATTTCCTAAGTTAATGTCTACTTCTTTGTAATCTTCCGTTGTTGTGGTTTCCTTAGTTTCGTTTATTTGTTGTGTTTGTTCTTCGATAACTTTATTTTCTTGCTGTGTTAATTTAACCAATCCTGGTTGATTAATTGTAGGTTTCATTCTGTTAACAACAATTATTATTGAAAACACTACAAGCAAAAATCCGCCAACAACTAACACCGATGAGTTTCTTTTAATAAATTCTTTCATAATGGGTTTATTATACGAGAGATGTCACACATTTTTCTACAAGGTCTTTGTTTACCACGTACTGTGGTGGTTTCTTGTCTATTAAAACATCCACAACATTTTGTGCGGCCATTCTGGCCATTTCTATTCGGGCTTCCCATGTGGCGCTTGCAATATGTGGTGTAAGAATAACGTTACCCATCTTTAATAGTTTTTTATTTATTGTTGGTTCGTCTTCAAAAACGTCTAAGGCGGCACCTGCAATAATACCTTCTTTTAGGGCACACGCTAAGCTTTCCTCGTTGATTATTGGTCCTCTTGCTGTGTTTATAACAAGTGCGTTTGGTTTCATTTTGCTAAATTGTTTTTCGCCAATTAAATGATGTGTTTGTTCGCATAAATTGCAGTTTAAGGAAATAACATCAGAGTTTCCTAATAACTCATCAATTCCTACTTTTTTTGCACCTAATTCTTTTTCAATTTCTGGGTATTCTTTTAAATCGTTATAAAGCACATTCATGTTTAATCCGTATTTACACATTCTTGCAAACTGTTGACCTATTCTTCCAAAGCCAACCACACCCACAGTTTTTCCCATAAATTTAGGTCCGATAAATATTAAAGGATCCCAAAATTTATACTTTCCTTTACGACAAAAAGTATCAGCCTCTACAATTCTTTTACCCAAGGCCATCATTAATGCAAATGAATGTTCTGCTACAGATTCGGTTAAATCACCCGGTGTGTTAGCCACGTATATCTTTTCTTTTGTGGCATACGGAATATCAATGTGATCATATCCAACAGAGTAGGTGGCAATAACTTTTAAATTTTTACCAGCCGCTTTAATAATTTCTTCAGTTATTCTATCGGGGATAACTGGGATTATAGCGTCCACGTCTTTTATAGCTTCTTTCATTTTTTCTACCGATAGTGGTGCGCCTTTTCTATAATCTATTTTTATTTCGGGATATTTCTTTAAAAGATCTATTCCTGCTTTAGGAATTTCTCTTGTGATGAGCAGTTTCATATCTTTTTAATGATATCAATCATTCCTTCCTTTGTTAATAATCCGGTAAGTGCTCCAACTTCCGTTATAGCATTTCCAGAATTAGCCACACCCCATTTAAGTGCTTCTGTTAAATTTTTACCATAATGGATTGCTGCTATAAATCCTGCGGAGAAGGCATCTCCTGCTCCTGTTTTATCTAAAATTGGTTTGTCACTTTTGTAAATTTTTTGAATTATTAATTTATCACCATCAAATACACTTGCGCCATTTTCGGCGTCAGTTATTACACTTAGTTTTGGGCCTAATGCGTTTAGTTTTTTGTGTAATGTCTCCAAATCTTGTTCGTTTTCTAATTCAGCAATTTTTTGAGCTTCTTCCTTATTTACAAACAAAATATCTGTTTTAGTTAAAATGTTTTTAAATGTTTCAATACCTTCTTTAAAGTGCATTGTACCAGGGTTAAACGCGAGCATTGTGTTTGGTTGGTTATTTAAAAATTTTAATAGTTGCTCTTGAAAGGTTTCATATCCTTTTGGTAATGATGTGTAATATATTATTTTTGGTTCACCAAATTCTTGGATTTTATAATTTAGCTTTTCATGATAGGAAAAGATTGTTCTTTCCTCTGCATAAACTATTACAGTACTAACATTTGTTTTGCTATTTTTATTCTTGTTGCAGAAATTTGTATCAATTCCCACTTCTTTTAATTCTTCTACAATTTTATCTGAGTATTCGTCTTCACCTAATTCTGTATAAATTCCTGAATCCATCCCTAATGTTTTAGCTCCCACTGCGACGTTTAAAGCATTTCCACCTAAGGATCTTCTAAAATCTTCAACTTCAACTTTGCTTCCATGTAAAAAACACATTTTAGAACCTTCTGCAGTGATATCGGTTCCGGCTATTTTCATGAATAAGTCCACTGTGCAGTGGCCAATCGTTAATATATCCATATTACTTTTTACCTTTTACAAAAACGGCAACAGTATCGGCGATTGTGTGCCCTCTTAAACCATATTTATTTAATATTTCTATATAACTACCTGATTCTCCAAA
>CAYOCN010000063.1:0-3883 GCA_964402525.1 uncultured Candidatus Saccharibacteria bacterium
TCCTTCCCGATTGTTAAACTTTAAGAACACCTTAATTGCTGTAGATGCTGCCAATAGTAAGGTTTATTCCTCACCAAAAACTTCTGTTAAATTTACCGCTATAAATCAAACTTTTGTGGGATTAAAGTATGCAGCGGTTGATGAAACCGGAAAATTAACCTTTTCTGATTCTAAAGGTTTTAATGTTTACGACTTTTCCACTGATAAAATGACTGCTTCCTATGCTTCCAGTGATACTACTGCACCAATTGGTGTTTACGCCAACTTTATATATTCGTTTTCTGGTAGTAAGTTAGTTAAATACATTAAAGCTGGTGAAAAGCTTTCTGTTGCCACGTGGGGAGAAAATGCTGACTTTAATGGCGCAAAAGATATTGTGGTTGCCTATAATGTTTATGCCTTAACTTCTGATGGAAAAATTGTTAGCTATACTTCTGGAAATAAAAATAAGTTTGAAATTACTGGAATAGATAAACCACTTAATAGTATTAGCCAGTTTTATACAGATGTAGATTATAAAAATATTTACATTGCGGATAAAGGAAATAATAGAGTAGCGGTAGTTACAAAAGAAGGTGCATTTGTTAAGCAATTCAGATATACTGAGGATTCCGAATGGGGAGATGTCCGCAGCATTACCGTTTCTGCTGATGAAAAAAGGCTTTATATCTTAAACGGAAGTAAAATATTTGAGGTGAGCCTGTAAATTTATCTAATAACTGCTGTATTGACCATTGTTGCAGTTAAAAGTAAAATACCAGAGTTAAATCAAATGCTAGAAAAGAAACTACTAACAGAAAGCTTACAAAGAATTTGCTGTCACAAGTGCGGATCCAGCATGGAAGGCGCTAGTATAGTAACAGTAAATGAAGCTCCTGCTTCTTTAATAGCACATGCTGTTTGTTCTGTTTGTAAGGCAGAAAGCATGGTTACCATAACTCCCGTGGGAAGTGGTATAATGCCAGTTCAGTCTGATTTAACAGGAAGCGAATTTAAAAAATTTATATCTGCCAAAGCAGTTAGCTATGATGAAGTATTAGATCTTCATGTAGCTCTCAAAAAAGAAAACATATGGAACTTAATGGACAAAAAAGAGAAATACTTGGAAAAGCCTCAAAAGGCTTAAAAACTGAAGGCTTAGTGCCTGCTGTTATATTTGGAAAAGGTTTAGAATCCACTAATATTACTATTTCAAAAAACGATTTTATAAAAGTTTACAGAGAAGCTGGTGAAACCGGTTTAATTGACATCAAAATTGATGGTACCAACGAAAAAGTTATGGTTAAAGAAGTACAATACGATCCTGTTTATGGTGCACCTATTCACGTAGGTTTTTATAAACCAAACCTTAAAGTTAAGATTAAAGTTGCTATCCCAGTTGAAGTGGTTGGCGAAGATAAAAATGAACTTATTAAAGGTGGAGAAGCTGTTATTGCAGTATTAATCCATGAAATTGAAGTTGAAGCATTACCTACAGATTTACCTTCAGAATTTACTGTTGATGTATCTAAATTAGCCACAATTGGTGATGAAATTACTGTTGCTGACTTAAACTTTGATAAATCTAAGGTTGAACTTGAATTAACTCCTGAAACTGTAGTTCTTAAATTAGATAAAATTGAATTAGCCGCAGAAGAAGAACCAGAAGTGAATGAAGAGGAAGCTGTTGCTAACTTAGAAGCCACTGCTGAAAAGCCTGAAACTGAAGAAGAGGGTTCTGATAAAGAATCTAAGTAGTTAGGTAAGGTTTTTTTAAATTAAGACAAAAAAGACCCCCGGAAGATATATATATCGTATATTAGATATAGTATCCTACGGGGGTTTTTGCGGTCTAAGAAAGGGAATCATTTTTTTGGTGGTTCCACTTGCTTAATTCCGCGCGTCAATGCTTCTGTTGCTGTCTTGGCAGTAATTTGCATCAACTTTTCGGCTTGTTGTGCTGCCATTGGTCCCCTTAGAGCGTTTGCTACTTCGGGAAGTGATGCGGCTTGCGATGCGGCAATTAATCCTTCTATGGGTAGCTGTTGTCCTGCTCTTAATGTAGCTCCTGGAGCATACTTATTCACAAATATTTGCTCCGGAAGTGGTTCCCCTCTAATTATTGCCATTAATGTATTAAGAGGGCTACCATTGCTAACTGTTGTCCATTTACCCTCTGTGAGGTTTGGTTGAGTTAATTTCATAAAAGGTACTGTAATTGCAGTTATTTCTGCCGCAGTACCTAAAGCACTTGTAACTCGCCAAACCAAAAGTATTAAGGCGATTCCAAAGATGCCTATGAAAATCAAACCCATTACCGCTATTACAGGAATCTTCTCTGTAAAAGTATTCCATGCGGTTTTTTTGGTAGTGGCTTTTGCTATTACAGCATTGGCCCTTTCTGTTAGTGTTGCTTCATTAAGTGCCACCGCATCCTTTTGGGTATTCGCGGCTGCCTGCGCATCCACTTTTTCCTGAATTTCAAGAGCGGTCGCTTGTGCGTTGTACACGGAGGTTTTATCAGCAATCTGAAACGTAAATTCTCCCCGTACAGCTGCACTCACAAGTAATGCTAAAAACAACACGCCTACGTACAAAAATATCTTTTTCATTAGTTTTCTCCTTCTTCTTCTTTTAGGGAATTTATTGCTTTTACGAGTTGTTGACCAAGGTCTGGATACTTTTGTCCCAACTGTGTAAAAAGATTTTCCCAGTTTGATCCGTTGGGTTGTGTTGGGTTCCATCTAGCCAAGGCATTTGCAGATGCAACTTCAACAACCTGATTTACTCGATTACCAATGTTTTCCTTTATCTGGTTTTGTTTCTTTTGGTGGATATACTGTAATCTAACAAAAACACCTACTATCATAGTAATAATAATTAGAGGTATTCCTACTACAATAACCCATCTAAGAATCCACCAGTAATCTATATCTGTTTGAGGTGCTCCCTGGGGTTGTCTATTTACGTACAACTGCCAGGTGTCTCCTTCGTATCCCCAAAACCACTGTTGAAAACCTACGATGTTTATATCGAAGGGATTGTAGTTGGGGGTGATGATGATTTGCTTAAGTGTTTGATCCACATCCCGTCGTTCCCAATAGGACTGGGGCATTGCGAGTGTGGTTTGATATGATGCGACATTTCCAACTTCATCCTCTGCCACAACTGTAACCATTTTCGCATTTACTGCTTCAAATGGTATTAATAAGGTGGCGGTATAGTAATTTGGAATGTCCGTTTCTTTTTTTGCCTCTGCAAAGAAATGTCCAATGTAGATTCCTTTGACTCCGGAACCTTCTTCGAACAGGGCTGTTTCTATTTTTATTTGCCCCTGTTCTGTTACTTTTGCGATAAGCAGTCCTGGGTTTTCCAACATGGGTGGTTTTGTGTCCACAAACGTTGTTTGTTCCCAGGTTGTGATAGGTGTTGTTTCCCCTTCGCGAAATTCTCTTACATTTATGCGAAGAAGATGACTACCTTCACTTAACGATAACGCCTTTTCAATTGTTTTGCCCCCTGTTGAAAGTACCTGTTGCCCATCAACAAACATTTCCCAACTAAACTCTTTATCGGTTTGCCTTTCTTCACTTACTGAGGCAACTACCTGAATTTTTTGTTGGTTTGTTCGGGTTGGTATTGCAGATACTGCAATGTTGGGAGGTGTGGCGGTTGTCCACGATGAACATGCTGAAAGAATAAACAGCATGATCAACGTCACCATAACAATAATGTTTTTACCGGTTTTGTTTTTCATGCTGTTCTTTTCTCCTTTGTTTTTATTCATGGTGGTCCCCTTAACCTATAATGAGCATTATCACTCCAAAAATGGATAAAACTGCGCTCACTAAATGAGGACCTATTTCTTTTGCTTGTCTTCCAAGGGAATCTCCCAAGAATAATG
>CAYOCN010000064.1:0-3035 GCA_964402525.1 uncultured Candidatus Saccharibacteria bacterium
CCAAATTTTCAATGGAACCTAAGTCATTAATAACAACAACTTCACAATCAGTTCGTTCTGAAATTATTTTATAGGCGGCTCGGCCAATTCTTTCAAATCCATTTATAGCTATACGAGTTGTTTTAGTAGGTTGGGCAGTCATAATGTTGATTACACTAATGATACTACTATTTTAAATTATCATCTATCCAAGTTTTCACAATGTCTTTTGGCATTGCTCCCACTTTTCTAGATATTTCTTTATCATCTTTTAATATTACAAATGTTGGGATGCTCATTACTTGAAATTTTGAGGCCATGTCTCCTTCTGCTTCGACATCTACCTTTTTAAATTCCACTTTTCCTTTGTACTCTTTTTCGAGTTCTTCAAAAATAGGAGCCATTATTTTGCAGGGCCCGCACCAATCTGCATAGAAATCAATTAATGTGATCATAATATTAAGGTTGTTATACAAAGGTGCATTTACAGTCACCAAAATGAACACTTTTGTATAAAGTCAGCCAAACTTTTTTACGCTGTTCCATGATATCATAAACTTTGTTTTTGTAATTATGAAATTTTTTTTCAAAAGTAAAAATTTTATTATCTTGTTTTTGATTTCCCTTATAGGGTTTCTATTATGTAGATTCTTATTTGATCGCAACCCTCCCTCATTGCAAAAAGGTTATATTTCCAACAACGAAAATGCTCAAAAAATGTATTACCAAACTTTAATCGATACCTTTGTTCCAGATTTAGCTTGGAAACCCACAGGAGAATATAAAGACACTGATTTAGAAATTGGTGCAAAAAGTGCTTTGTTAGTTGATGCTGAATCCGGACAAATTTTATTTGAAAAAAATCCAAATGAAATTAGACAAATTGCAAGTCTCACAAAAATAATGACGGCGGTAGTTACTTTAGAACACAAAGACCTTTTTGATAAAATTTTGGTGTCAGAAAAAGCCGCTTCAATTAATGAAAATAGAATGGGAATTGATAGAGGTGAAGAATACACCGTTGACGAACTTTTATACGGTTTAGTTTTGCATTCTGGTAATGATGCAGCTTTCGCTTTATCCGAAGGGGTGGCAGGAGATACCGATACTTTTGTAGCGTGGATGAATATTAAGGCAAAAGAATTAGGTTTGGGCAATACAGCTTTTTTTGATCCTTCCGGACTCGATGATCGTAATAAAAGTACTGTAACTGAACTTGTTAAATTAACTAGGTACGCTTTAAAAAACCCTAAATTTAGAGAAATAGTTAAAACTGATAAAAGAGAACTTTCTTATAATGGGTTACACAAATATTTACCTTTGGAAAATCAAACTAATTTATTAACATCTTATCCCGGAGTTTTAGGTGTTAAAACAGGATATACCGAGGAGGCTGGTTTGTGTTTAGTTACCTATGCAGTTAATAGTGGCAAAGAAGTTTTAGGTGTGGTTTTAAACAGTGGTGATAGAAAAGGTGACATGATTTTAATGTTAGATAAAGGTTTTTCTTCAATGGGTATTACTGTAGAACATCATTTGCTTGATTAAGGTGGAATGCTATCATACTCGTGTGCTTGAAGATCTTTTTGAAACTTTAAATCCACAACAAATAGAAGCTGTTAAACATTTTGGTGGTCCCGCCTTAGTTGTGGCTGGCCCAGGAAGTGGTAAAACACGTGTGTTAACAAGTAGAGTTGCTCACTTAATTCGTGAGCATAATGTTTCGGAAATTAATATTTTATGTGTTACTTTCACAAATAAAGCTGCTGAGGAAATAAAAATCCGTGTTGGTAAATTAGTTGGTTGTTCGAAGTTACCTTGGGGTGGAACCTTTCACTCTATTTGTTCTAGAATTTTGCGTATAGATGGAAAACACATTGGTATACCAAATACTTTTGTGATTTACGATAAAGATGATCAATCCTCATTAATCAAAAATATTATTAAAGATTTTGGAATTGATTCAAAGAAATTTAATGCTAATGCAATTTTAGCTACTATCTCAAGTGCAAAATCCGAATTAGTTACCGCGCAAGAATACGAGAAATTTGCTCAAGGCTACTATCAGCGAACTGTTGCGAAAATTTATCCTGAATATCAAAAGCGTTTAGAAAAAAATGAAGCTTTAGATTTTGATGATTTGATGATGAAAACAGTGCAGTTGTTTAAATTGGTTCCCGAAATTTTAAGTAAGTATCAAAATATTTTTAAATTTATTTTGGTGGATGAATATCAAGACACAAATAAAGCTCAGTATGTTTTAACTAAGCTGTTATCAGATTCCCACAAAAATTTATTTGTAGTGGGGGATATGTCTCAAGCTATTTATTCCTTCAGAGGTGCTGACTTTAGAAATATTTTAAATTTCCAAAAAGATTACACCGACTCCAAAATTTACAATTTGGAACAAAACTACCGATCAACTCAAAATATTTTGGATGCTGCTACAAATTTAATAAAAAATAATTCAAGTCATATTCCTTTGGATTTGTGGACTGACAATGGCGAAGGCGAAAAACTAACTTGTTTTACCGGTGGTTCTGATAAAGATGAAACCTATTTTATTGTTTCTAAAATAATTGAGGAATTGGATGCTGGAAAAACTTATAAAGACTTTGCTGTGCTATACCGAACTAATGCGCAATCTCGAACTATTGAGGAATCTTTAATTAAAAATAATATTCCTTATAAAATAATTGGTGGTTTGCGCTTTTATGCTCGTAAAGAAATTAAAGATTTGGTGGCTTTTTTGCGAATTATTCACAACCCAAAAGATAGTGTTTCGTGGGATCGAATTATAAATGTTCCTCCCCGTGGCTTGGGGCAAAAATCTGTTGAAGAAATAGCTAAAGCTGATTGGGATTTAGATTTAATTGAGAAAAAATCGAAATTGCCCATAAAGCATTGGATTGAACAAAAAGAAAAATTATCCACAATGGAATTAATGGAAAAAGTTTTGGAGGACACCAAATACATTAAGTGGCTGGAAGAAAACAAAGAAGAAAATGTAGATCGAATAGAAAACCTTAATGAATTAAAATCGGTGGCCTCTCAAT
>CAYOCN010000064.1:3045-3874 GCA_964402525.1 uncultured Candidatus Saccharibacteria bacterium
GAATTTCTTGAAAATGTTGCTCTAATTGAAAGTTCTGCCAAACCAAGTGCGAATATTTTGGATGCGGTAACTTTAATGACTGTTCACGCCTCAAAAGGTTTGGAATTTCCCGTTGTTTTTATAGCGGGTATGGAAGAAGGCCTATTTCCACATTCCAATTCTGTAGAAGATGGCGATGAGTTAGAAGAAGAACGTCGCCTATGTTATGTAGCTATCACAAGAGCCATGACCCGCGTTTATTTAACTTTAGCTTCTTCACGTTTGTATTTTGGTAACATTCAAAATAATTTGCCTAGTAGATTTTTAGGCGAAATACCCAAATCTTTAATTGAATTTATTGGTAATGGGCCGTCAAAAGGTGGCAGAGGTTTTGGCACTCAAAGTTATTCGGTGGATCGCTACATGGACGACATGGACGTTGATAGGAGTAATTTTAGGTGGGATTAGTTGTTGCTGTTTTCGGAGATTTTATTTAAAACAATTCCACAGCACACCTCCACATTTAAAGAGTTATGACCACCTTTTTGTGGGATTTCCACTATGGTTTGACTAATATTTAAAACTTCTGCGGTTATACCAGCCACCTCATTTCCCATTACAATAATAGAATTATCTTGTGGTTGCCACTTTTCCAGTGGGGTACTGTTTTTACTTTGTTCTATTGCCACAACTTTTAAACTATTTTTAGCGATAAAATTAGTTAAATCTTCAAAAGTTTCTAAAAATGTTAAATTTAGATCTTTTTCTGATCCCAGTGAGGTTTTTAGTATTTCTTTGTGTAATACCACGTTTCCACTTTCATCTCGTGTTTTTCCAGAATATCCAAGTA
>CAYOCN010000065.1:0-3849 GCA_964402525.1 uncultured Candidatus Saccharibacteria bacterium
CTTATAATAATTACTATACTGGCGAAAAACGTTATATCTATGAGTTTGATGTAATCGCTGATATGAAATACCAAGGATGGACATGGTCTACTGCGTACTGTAAAAGATTTCCTAGAACGTGTAATAGGTTTTACAGAGGTAAAATGGAAGCAACTATCAGCGAAGAGTTAAAATATTTTGCATTAAATACTATAGACCATGTTGTAGTTAAAAAAATTACCTGGAATTGTTTGTAATAATGAAATATTCTTTTTATATTTGTAGAAACTAAACAATATGGCATCAATTAAAAATATACTTGTGGTTCACCCAAAATTCGGTGAATTAATTAATGAAACTTTTTTGAATGAAACGCAATTCAAAATCTTTCTTAATATGTTACATACTTCTTTAGAGCTAAATGAAAATTTTAGCACATTTAACGGTAAGGATCTCTTGATACACATCCCCAATGTTTTATTGAAAGAGAGTTTGATTTTGGGACAGGCGAAAGAGGTTAGTATGGCTGAAGTTGCGGTTGCAAAATCAAAGTTAGAGGGTTAGTTTCTTTGTTTGTCACTATAAAACAAAGTGGTGGAGTCGTTGACAATCCAATGTCGACATGATAAAGGTGAGAGAAATCTCACCTTTTTTGTTTATGTAAATATTTATTTACATGGACATAACAAAACTAATAAGAAAAATAATTTTAGAGTCTGACGGAGTTGAAGAATTCTATGGTGTTGAAGAATATACTAAAGACACTCAAATGGAACAAGAAATTAAAAAACTTGCAAATGTACTAAGACCATTTATCCAAAGAGTTGCTCGTGAATCCATGTATATTGTGGACCGAAACAAAAAAGAAATACGAAATATTTTATTTGATTTTATCCAAACTTATTTAGAGAACGATTCAAATGGAGGGTCAATAGACACACAAGTAGAAAGTGTTAAAACTGAAGAGCAAGACCATTATCCTGTTGATTTTAATAGAGAAAACAAATTTAGATTAATCATATTCTTATTAAATCTATTTTCCAATTACATTAATGATTATGAAGGTGGAAATATGATTAACGAAAGAATGATTAGAAAAAACAAAGAATTAATCAGAATGGATTTAATTCACTTCATTCAGATTTATTTGGAGGAATCTGACGACATAAATGAAAGTAAGAAAGATATGAATATAGAATCAATTATTAGAAAAGTATTGATTGAAGAGTTTATCCAAGTAAATGAATTTTTGTATGAAGATATATATGGTTCAGTTGAAGAAGTAAACTTATTACAAGAAGCCGAATACCAGGGTAGAAAAGTCCAACTTGGTAAGATTATGCAAGGGGACATCAAAAAGTTCAAGGTATACGTTAAAAACGACAAAGGAAAGGTTGTTAAAGTAAACTTTGGTTTTGGTGGAAAATCTGCAAAAGGAAAAAGAATGGTGATTAAAAAGAATAACCCTGAAAGGAGACGTTCATTTAGAGCAAGACACAATTGTGATAATCCTGGACCAAGATGGAAACCAAGATATTGGGCATGTAGAACATGGTAATAAATAAAAATAGATACTTAATAAAATGATTAATAGTAATTTTTATATCACCGAAAGTGAAAAGAAGAAAATATTGGAAAACCACATCCAAGCAACTAAAAAACTTTATTTGAAAGAAGAAGTAGTTGAGGATGAAACTATTGAAAAAATAGAAATTGAAAAACCTGAGTTTTATACGAAGTTGAGAGATTTATTCATGCCATACTACCAAAGATATAAAGAGAGTGGTGAAAAAATATCTAGTCAAGAAAGAATTGAAAAAATAAAACACACTATTGACGAGTTGAAAAATTACATTTCTATTTTAGAAAATGAAATTTCAAATGAGGAGGATAGAATTGCTGAATACGGCGAATAAATAAAAATTATAAAGTAGTATACCAAAATGAAAAGTTACAGTAAAATTAGACACATCAACGAAGCAAACCAAAAGCTTGAACGTGAATTTTTAGATGAACAAGGTGTTTTAAATACCTTAAAGGCTGGAGTCCAAGGGGCTGCAAAAAACATAGGTACTAGAGTTCAAAATGCCACAAGTACAAAACAAAAAATTAGAAAAAGTCCTAAATTGGAGGGGTTAACTCAAAAAGTTAAAGTCAGAAGTGAATTCTTAAATAAACAATTAGATTTTTTGAAAAAAGAATTATCTGAATATAAAGTTGAATTAGAAGAACTCAAAAAAAATTCTCCTAATTATACCAAAGAAATCGATGCGGTTATTGCACAAGTAGATGCATATTATAACGGGGTTGATGGGTTAGTTACACAAGGTAATAACTTACAAAATTCAAGCGTACAATATTTTGCATAACGTTATGGGAAAGATTATAATTACAGAGAAACAATTAGAGGAAGTTGTAAGACAACTTAAAGAAAATCATGAAGAGGGTTCTTACATGGCAAAACAACAACTTTTCACTATCGCAACTTTAGCATATAAAATGTGGGAATTGATGGAAGAAGGAGAGCAACTTGACGATTGGATGGAATCTAAAATTGCTCAAGCCGAACAGTCAGTAACTTCTGTTGTCAAGGCTTTTATGTATGATGAACTTGAAGATGGTATGAATCACAATGTTGATTTAGATAATATTATTATTGGTAAGTAATATCACACAATTTTTTATTAAACCCTCCTTTTTTTAATTGGGGGGTTTTTTATTTAGAAAAAGTTTTATATATTTGTAAAAAGAAACGAAATATGTATGTAATTGTAAAACACGTAAAAACACAAACCAACAGAACACTACCTGTTATTATGTTAGATACACAAGGTGAAGTTTGGGAATTTGACAATAAAGACAAAGCACAAGAGATGACAAACATCTTCAATGCGAATACCGACTCAGGTCACATATACGAAGTTAAGAAGGTTTAATAATATGGTCCCGTAGCTCAGCTGGATAGAGCAACTGCCTTCTAAGCAGTAGGTCTTTGGTTCGAATCCAAACGGGATCACTAAAAAATAAATATGGAAGACGTTTTTGAACAACAACATTATGATTTTATTAACTCAGAAGATTATTTTCAGTTTATGAAAGAATTTTTTGAATATGAAGAAAAAGAGGCTTTATATTCTGAAATTAATTAATTATATTTTTTTTAGGTTAATTGATGATGTGTTTTTAGTTTATTCAACTTTAAACGAAAGATTAAGTCGTATAGCTCAGTTGGTAGAGCAATCCATTTATGGACGTGTCACAGGTTTGAATCCCGTTGCGACTTATCAAAATTAAAAAAGGTGTTGGAAACAACACCTTTTTTTGTTTAATGATATATTTATATATTAAACAATAAAAATAAAAAAATAAAACACAAAAATTATGAAGTTTTTAATTTCAGAAGAAGAAAAAAGTAGAATTTTGGAAATGCACCAAAACGCTACATCAAGACAGTATTTAACTGAGGGTCTAGGTAATACAACATTAGAACTTGTTACAGGTCCTGCGGCAGTTAGTAGAACCGTTTGTAGCACAGGAGAAGACCAAGTTTTAGTTACTTTTACGGTAAAAAATACTGGAGCAGAAATAGCATACATAACTAGAGCAGCTGCTGGTGGAAAAGGATTATCGAGTCAACAACAGAATGACCATAAAGTTTCTATCGGTGGGGTTTCGAAGCACAGTAATCATGATAATGGAGTGGAACAAGCAATTGTCCCTGTAGGAAAAACGGCTACTGTAACGGTAATTGCAAAAACCAGATTACAGAATTGGAGTGCAAGTATCCAACAAATTTACAATAAACTCAAAATTGAAAAAAACCCCACAAAACAGACAGAATTACGAAACCAATTGGCTGCTTTGCGAAAA
>CAYOCN010000066.1:0-567 GCA_964402525.1 uncultured Candidatus Saccharibacteria bacterium
GGTTATTGGTTCGCCCAAAAAAATAATGCGATCTTTTAATAATCGTGAATAAATGTCGTAAGAACGCTCCATTCCACTTGGTTCTTTTTCAATAACCATTGGTATTAAAGTGGCGTTTGTATTGTAATTATTTCCTTTATTTGTGCTCATGATGATGTTCTCCTTCTGCTTCTTCTATTAATTTTGCAAGAACCTTATTTTTTTGCAAGATAGTTTTAACGTAAAATCTTTCGTTTGGATCTTCGATCATTTTTTGTACGCCCTCTACTCCGGCGGCGCTCATGATTTCAGTAATTTCTTCTTCAGTAACTTCAACTTTTTCATCCATTACAAGTTGAGCTAATACAAATTCAGCTTTAATGTTTTTTTCTGCAACTTTTTCGTAGTCTTTTTTAAGATCTTCTTCGGTTTTGCCTTGAGCTTTTAAGTATTGATCTACTGAAAGTCCAATTGCTTGAATTTGTTGGGAAATTTTTTCTAACATTCTTTGAGCTTCTTCTTCTATTATTAAATCAGCCACATCCACTTTTGATTCTTCCAATAATACTTCCACAACGTCGTTTGCAC
>CAYOCN010000066.1:577-3835 GCA_964402525.1 uncultured Candidatus Saccharibacteria bacterium
CACCCAAATGAGCGTGTGGCTCTTGAGTTGGTATTTCAGCTAATTCCTCACCTTTTTTAAGTTTTTCTTCATTTTCTTTTTGTAGCTTTTCTAAGTTTTCTTTGTGATCTTTAGCTACTCTTTTAATTTTTTCCTCAAAAGCTTCTTTTAACTTTTTTCTAAAATCTTTATTAATAGTAACTTCAGGTCGTGTGGCTACTTCAGCGGTAAATTCAAAGTCTTTTTCTAAATCAAATTCCTTTATTTCTATTCGTGGGTTTGAAATTGGAGCAATTGCCTGCTCTTTCATTGCTTGAATGTAATTTACTTGTAATAAGTAGTTAATAACGTCACCGTATAAATTGGAAACGCCTATTTTTTCCTCTACCATCTTTTTTGGAGCTTTTCCTTCACGGAATCCTTCTACTGTTGTGGTTTTAACTTTTTCTTCTAAAACAACCTCGTAGGCTTCTTTAACCTTTTCTTTGTCGACGGTTATATTTAATTTAATAGTTGATTTTGGTAATTTTTCGGTTTTAATATTCATAGCGCGCTAATATTAGCATATAAAATTCAAATGTTATACTTTTAAATATGACAAATATTCAATTAAAAATCAAAAGATTTGATAAGGAATTACCTTTACCTGTATATAAAACTGGTGGTGCGGTTTGTGTGGATTTATGTGCGCGCGAAACCATGGAAATTTTACCTAGCGAAATAGGTTACATTCCTTTAAATGTGGCCATAAAAGTGCCAGATGACTGTTGGACGTTACTTGCGGCTCGTAGTTCCACTCATAAAATGGGGTTAATTCCTGCTAATGGAATTGGAATTATTGATCGCGACTACTGTGGTGATGGCGATGAGTTGAAATTTGCCGCTCTTAATTTTACAAAAGAAAAGGTTGTAGTGGAAAAAGGTACACGCGTCGCTCAAATGATTGTTTTAAAGCGCGATTTTGTGCAATTTGAAGAAGTTGATCATTTAGATGAAACTGATCGCGGTGGCTTTGGAACTACCGGGAATCTTGCATAGTTTCCACAATTCTTGAAATTCTTTCAAATCTTTCTGGAAGGGTTCTTTTGAAAAATACGGCTTTTTCAGTAGGATCTGTAATTGTAGTGGCTTCTTGCCAAACCGATCTGCCAGCTAAAAACCCCACACATCCGTTTAATGATGCCACTTCAAGTTGTTTGCAGAATTCTTCAAATTCTACACCACGTGTTAACAAAATCCATGGAATATTGTGTGGTCTTAATAGTTCTGATATTTTCTTACATTCCTCAACGCTTCCGGGATATTCTAGTTTAAACACGTCTGGTTTTATTCCATAATCTAAAAACATTTTTACCGACTCATAAACAACAGGATTTTCTGTATCGGTGGGTTTTTTATATGTAACAATTTCTAAGAAAAGTGGTAATTCATTTAAGTGAGCATTATCTAAAACTATTTTTGAAGTTTGTAGTTGTTTTGGAGATGAATGTGCTTTTGTATTAAAGTAAACCAAAAGTTTAACTCCCGTAGCTCCGTCTTTTTTTATACTTTCGGCCGGATACTGAATTTGGGTTAGTCGTTCATCTTGTTCTTCGTTTGTGCCTTTTGCATAACCTGATTTTTCTGAAGGTAATAAAAAGGGAGTTCTTGCAAGTTCGGGAGTGTTTTCAATAACTTCATCGTAAGCCGGTAATCCGTAATCTTGGTCAATAAGAATACCAGTGGTTTTATCCATAACCGCTTCTAAAATTTGTCTTTTCAAAGCAATTGTTTGTTGTTTTGTAACATTTTCTGGATGTTCTTTGTTTAGTGATTTTATAAAACTTTCGCGGTGATCAAAGGCAAGCATCAAATATTTTCCGTTTTTAGTAAATAGTTTCGTAGGCATATATTTATAATAGCAAAAAACATTAAATAGTATATAAAACCATTGAACTGCATATAAAAACATGCCATCATAAATGGGATGAAGTTGAACAACCGATTGAGGTTTTTAAGAGTTTCATATAACTTTTTGTTAGAGAAGTTGTTGTGGTTGTGGGAATTATTAGCTTCCAATTTTATTAAATTTTTAAAATCTACAAATATTTCTATTGAATTTTTTCAACGTAATTTTCAAAAAATTTATAATAGTATTTCCACTCATCCTAAGGTTAAAGAATTTCAAAGATTTATTACACCTCTTGTTAAAAAATACACACGTGTTGTAAGAGTTTTTTTACATAAAAATAGACAAATTTTAGTTCCTTTTGCTACAGGAGTTGCCATTATTTTAATTCCACTTTTTATATTATCTGTAAAAAATGCCTTAAAAGTTGAAGCTGCTTGGTGGGATGACACGTGGAAATATAGAAAAGCTGTGAGAGTTTATTACTCTGGTACAACCTCTCTATCAGATTACCAAATAAAATTTACTTTGGATGTTGCAGCTATAAATGCCAAATTAAATGATGATTGTTCTGATATTCGCGTTACCGATGAAAAAGGCGATCCTGTTTACTTTTGGATCCAAGATGACGATTCAGCAAGTGACACTATAACTTGTACCACTGGTACAAAAACGATTTGGGTAAGAGCTCCTCTCATTGGTGCTGCGGCTAATACAACTTTTTATGTTTATTATGGAAATACTAATGCTTCTACTGCCTCGGATGGTAATAATACCTTTCAATTTTTTGATGATTTTACAGCAGGTGCTTTGGATACCGCCAAGTGGACTAATTCAGGTGGTACAGTAACATTTGCTTCTGGAAATATGAATGTAACTACGGCTACTGACGGAATTGTTTATGGTGCCCCCAATTTTTTAAATGGTGTAATTGGAGGTTCCTTAAAACTTGCTGATACTAGTGCCGAACAATATACATTTTTTGGATTTAGTCTTAGCGGTAACACTCAGAGAGCTATGTTTACTGAACAAAATGCAGCTCATTATGTGATTAGCCATACAACAAGTACTAATCAAACATCCACATCTGTAACATATGCCCCAACTGCTTATCATCGCTATGAAGTATCTTTAAAATCAGGTATCCAAAATGATTTCTATTATGACGATGCCTTATTGGCAACACATACTACTGTTGCAAATATCCCGAGTGTTGCTGTGGGGCCTATGTTGCGTTCCAATGTAAGCAGTGCTAGTACACCAAACATAGCGTCCGACTATATTTACGTTCGTGCTTACTCTGCTACTTTCCCTGTTACGGGTGCTACGGGTGGTGAAGAATCTACAGCGTCTCCTGTAGCTGCTTATAACTTTAATGAAGGTATTGGTTC
>CAYOCN010000067.1:0-3830 GCA_964402525.1 uncultured Candidatus Saccharibacteria bacterium
AGCAACTCTTCCCACAAGTTTAAAAGATATTCGTCACCTTTTCTTAATTCCTGTTGTTAATGAACCTGTTGTAATTTTACAGGGTTGTATTGATTCTATATTGGCTCAAGCTTTTCCTACTAAACAAACCGTCTTGGTTTTTACCATGGAAGAAAAATTTGCTGAAGGAGATTTGGCAAATATTAAAGAGGCTATGAACGGTCGTGAGAAAGAGATTTATAGGTTTTTAGCGTATACACATCCGGCAGGTATCCCAGGGGAAGCTAAAGGCGACGGCGGTGCGAACAGAGCTTGGGGCATTAGTCACGCTGTTGAGGAGTTACGTGCCGACAAAGAAAACTTACGAAATTATATTTTTCATTCTTTAGACTCTGACCACGTTATCCACCCTCAGTATGTTGCCCGTGTAACTCATTTGTACTTATCTGCTGATAAAAGAGACAACCACTACTATTCCTCTGCTGTACCACTGTTTAATAATAATTTATGGAGAGTTCCTTTGATGATGCGTATCGAAGCTAACGCTGTTACCATGGGAGTTATGTCCGACTGGGGTGCTTCTGGTGCTGCAGTTAAAAAAACCTTTTCTGCTTTTTCTGCCTCACTCCAAACATTAATTGATGCTAAATATTTTGATGTGGCTTTAGGAGCTGACGATACAATATTTTATTGGCGTGCTTTTTTTGCTCGTAATGGCGATTTTGATGGTATACCTCACTTTATTTCGTATTCTGCTGACGCTGTTGAAGGAAAAAATTATTGGGATTCTCACCGAAGTTTATATAAACAACTTTTACGTTGGGGTTGGGGTGCTATTGATTTTCCTCTTTCAATAAAAGGTTTTATGAAAAATAAACAAATTCCTTTTGCTAGAAAAATATATTGGGTTTTCCGACATATTAAAGAGCGTGTTTTGCTTGTTAATATTGTATTTTTGATAACTTTTGGTTTTGCTATTGTAACTATAGTGAATCCAGATGTTAAACAATCCAACTTTGCATATAGTCTTCCAAATTTAATGAGTAGTATTTTAACTTACGCTTTAATGTTTTTACTTCCTGCAACTATTTTTAGATTAAAATTGATTTTACCTTTCCCTAAAAAATTTCCATTTTGGCGTAAAGTTTTAGTGTTTTTTGAAGGACCCCTTATTATTATTAATCTTTTAACTTTTTCTTTTGTACCTTGGGTTGATGCTCAAACACGAATCTTTTTTGGTAAAAAAATGAAAGATTTGTACCATACGCCAAAAGTTAGATAGTTTAAGTATGTTTAAGAAACTAAAGAAAAAACTAATTAAATCGATTTCTGATATTTTTTCTGAATTAAGACGTCGTGCCCAGAATAATTTATTTACTTTCACTGTATTTAATTTGTTTATTGTGGCAGGGCAATTAGGTTATATTTTATTAAGAAAATCTTATCTAAGTAGCGATATTCCTTTTTGGTACACAAAAACTTGGGGATCTTTTCAATTTGCTCCAAAATCTTTTATATTTTTAATTCCACTAACTTCTCTTCTCATTTTAGTGGGTGGCTTAATTTTGATAATGCTTTTAAACAGATTTTTTCTTCGATATATTGTGGAATTTTTAACTTTTTTTGTTACTTTTTCTAATTTGATTTTATTATTTCAAATCTTTCGAATTGTACAAGTTTCCTCTAGTCCTTTTACTCCTCTATTAGATCCGTTCTTTATGGAACTGTTACTGCCATTTTTATTAGCCTTTTTCTGTGTTTACTTATTTACACCTGTTTTTATAAATTTTGCTAGAAGCCACAATATTATTACTAATCCAGGAATTCATAATCATCCTGCTATGATTTTAAAAAGTCCATCTGCCCGAGGCGGGGGAGTTGTTTATTCTGTTGTGTTTCTTGTTTTGTCTGTTTTATTTGCAGGTATTAATTTAAAATTTTCTGGATTGTATTTAGCAATTTTACTGTTGGGAATTTTGGGTTTTGTAGATGATTATCAAAACACCCATCCTCATTCTTCCTTTAGAATATTAGAAAATCCAGTATTGCGCTTAATTTTATTAACTTCTGTTGCCACTTTAATTCCATTGTCTGGTTTAAAAATTAATATTATGAGCAATCCTTTTGGGCAAATTATAGATTTAAATATGCTGCAGATTAATTTGTTTGGTGGGGTAGTTTCACTAGTTCCTAGTATTCTTACTGTTTTATGGATTGTGTGGGTTATGAATTTGTTGTCGTGGTCAAATGGAATTGATGGTCAATTTTCAGGCATTGTTGGAATTGTATCTTTGTTTTTAGTTATTTTATCGTTGCGTTTTACACCAATGATTCCTATCCATAAAAGTATAGCTATGATGGCTGTAATTAGTGCTGGGGCGTCTTTTGGCTTTGTTCGTTATACTTGGCATCCCTCTAAAATAATGTGGGGTTTTGGGGCTATGTCTGCAGGACTTGTGTTGGCCACCTTAGCTATTTTTGCTCAAACCAAAATTTTAATTTCTATTTTAATGATTTTGGTTCCATTTTTTGATGCGGTTGTAACTATTATTCGTAGATTATTTCAAAAGAAAAATCCTTTTAGAGGAGATAGAGGTCACTTACATCACTTATTGCTTACCAATGGATGGAGTGTCAAAAAGATTGCCTTATTTTATTGGGTTACCACTGCAGTGTTTGGTATCATTGGCATTTTGTCTTCAGAAAAATATATTGTACAAACTACTATGATTTTAGGTGGTGTTGTAGCTTTTTTCATCATATTGATGAATATTACCTCCAATAAAAAGAGAACCTCGTAAAATTTTTCAAGGTGTGTTAACATCCACGGCAAGGTGCGAATTCTTTTAATCGATGACGATTCAATAGATATAGAACACCTGCTCAACGAAATCACAACCAGTTATGTTGTTGATGTTGCGAAAAATGCTGAAGAAGGTTTATATTTTTCCCAATCTTTTGACTATTCCGCAGTTCTTGTAGATGGTAATTTACCCGATATGTCTGGTGCCGATTTATGCAAGAGAATGCGAAAAACCGCTAGTAATGTTCCCATTTTATTTTTATCTGATACAACTGACATTGATAATGTTAGTGCTTCTATTGACGCGGGTGCTGATGATTATGTGTTTAAACCTTTAATACCCAAAGAAATCATTTTAAAACTTCGTTCATTAATTAGACGTTTTAGAAACGTTCCTTTTAATGGTGTTTTGTTTTTTGGAGATTTACACGTGGATTTACTTAGAAAAGCGGTATTTGTAAAAGAATTTTTAATACCTCTTCGAAAAAAAGAATTTTCTATTTTGGAATATTTAATTATAAATAGAACTCGTGTGGTTTCTGAAAAGGAAATTCTAGATTATGCTTGGGGAGAAGATGCCGCTACTTTTTCTAATACCGTTGCCGTACACATTAAACGTTTGAGAACTAAAATAGAGTTACCATTTAACTTAAAAATAATAAAAAATGTTAGAGGTTTTGGTTATAAGTTTGAAGCCTAAAAATTTGTTATTATATACATGTTATGTTTAATACCTTTTATCAAATAGTAAGAACAGCTCGTCCTCGCCAATGGCTTAAGAATTTAAGTTTATTTGCAGCACCTATGTTTGCAGGTGATATGTTTTCAGAACATAAACTATTCGTTACTATTCAAGCTTTTATTGCTTTTTGTGCCTTATCGTCCGGAGTTTATTTTATAAATGATATTTTAGATGCTCCAAAGGATAGAAAGCATCCGATAAAATCCAACAGACCCATTGCTTCCGGTAAGCTCTCGCCTAAATTAGCATGGATAGTGGCTATGATTTTGATATTTGGTTCCATTAGTTACTCAGCACTTTTCGTCG
>CAYOCN010000068.1:0-495 GCA_964402525.1 uncultured Candidatus Saccharibacteria bacterium
ACCCAAGAGTGGTTAAAACTTAATTTGGGTTTATTTTTTGGATTTGGGGATTGGGGAAAGAAATAGTAATATCCTTATTAAAGTTTGAACTGAGCCAAGTTTTTGAATTTTGTTTTTATATTTTCTGGCTAAATGATAATCGTTAGTAGGGTTTGTCTAGCGGTGCACGTCGTCCGGTAAGGTAACCGAGTTTGCCGAATAATTCCAGACTGTTTTTTGTCAGATTACCTTTTGCAAATGCTTGTATTGCCTCTTGTATATTTGTTTTAAATTCTTCAGTTGTCATTATTTCAATTTTTTCAGATTTTTATTACCAAGTAACGATTTCATTTGAGTAATAGCAATTTTGTTTAATTGAACCAATCGCTCACTTTGCGACAAGCCCTGATGAATAAGAACTGCATTGATACTTTCCATATTTGACAGAACTACCAATTGTTCAATAGTTGCCATATCTCTAATATTTCCATCTAAATCAGGATTTTCTGTACGCCA
>CAYOCN010000068.1:505-2165 GCA_964402525.1 uncultured Candidatus Saccharibacteria bacterium
GTTGGCATATAGGTATGCGACTTGTTGTTTGGTTAATTCTGCCGGAATAAGATTTTCTTTTATAGCGTCAGTGTGAATATGATAATTCACTTTTGCGAGGGTTCGTTGTAAGTTCCATTCTAATTTCAGGCGGTCGGTTTCATCTTCTTTCAACCTTTGAAATTCTTTGATAAGATACAATTTGAATCCAGAGCTCACCCATGAAGCAAATTCAAAAGCAATATCTTTATGAGCAAAAGTTCCGCCATTATTTCCCTGTTTAGAAACAAGTCCTTTGGCATTTGTTGATTCAATCCATTTGGAAGGGGATAGTGTAAAAGCATTGGTTCCGGCTTCATACATAAAGGAGTCGAATTCGACCCCTTTGAATTCAGAATTATTTAAGTGCTCCCATATCCCTAAAAACTCAACAGTTGTTTTTGAACGCATCCAATTTTTTACTACGTCTTTCGGCTCCTCTGCATTTTTATTTCTGGCAATATCCGTTAACGATATGTAAGTTTCATTCCCAACTTTTAAAGTTGCAACAGAAATGCCTTTGACGACTATTGTTTTATTTTTTGCCATTATTATTTTATTATTAGCCATGTAACCAGTTTAAAATTGTTTGTTTCGCAAATTCTTTTTGATTTTGGAATTAACAAAGCACCTCTGTCGTTACCTGTAATCTTTTGATTGCTTCGCTTATTGAAAATTCTGCTTATCTCATTAATAGCCTTTGCTAAAAGTTCTGAATACTTCTGCATATCTTCTCCCTGCTTGGGAACGATTCCTTTAGCATGTCGGCATCATGATCAATCATGTATTGAACCTTTGCGCGTGTTTCACTATCAAAAATGTCGGAAAGCCAGTAAGAGGCTCTTTTTTCGATTTCACTCATGTTATTAACATTTGGTTGTAAAGTTATCTAAAATTTTGTAGTTACCCAAGAGTGGTTAAAACTTAATTTGGGTTTATTTTTTGGATTTGGGGATTGGGTTTTATGACGATTATGGTAAGGGTTGGTATTTTAGTGAGATTATGAAACACTTAAAAGTTAAACTTACAATAAAATTTAAGTAAAAGTTCTCAAACTTTTCTGTCCTCGAATGGTTTTTTTCGGGATAACGGCTTTAGCTAGCATTGGCTTTGCCAATAAATTTGAACAAAAACCACACTATTATGCTGATGTGCTGTTAGCACCTTTATTTTCTTTTTGTTTCTATTACCATGTTATACGAAACGATTTTCCATTCTGTATTTTTGTCTCCAACTATAATGTATTTGTGCTGAAACATTTTATTCAGATTCCTTGTTTTCTTTTTGTCAAGGTAAAAGGTCGAAAGATCCACATTATTAAAATCATCATCACCCCAAAAAATTCTATTTTTGTCAACAGCAAAGCTAATATAGTTGGAGTATTTTATAATTTTAAAAGTCTGTGCATCAGCAAATGGGATTAATTTCCCAAAAGTGTACACATTCTTATCATCCATTACATAATAATTTTCGAAATACTTAAAGTATTGTGGATTTACATTTTCTACAATATATTCACTAAAAAAGCAAGCTCCACAATCGTCGTAGTCCATACAGTCAATTTGTATTGGATAATAAACATGATTTGTGTCCTTAGCATATCCGGTACCAGACAACACTTTAAAAGAATTTATGTCGATTT
>CAYOCN010000068.1:2175-3808 GCA_964402525.1 uncultured Candidatus Saccharibacteria bacterium
TGGACTAACATGGCAATCAATATCTCCTTCAAAAATATAATCACCAATTCTTGTGTATCCGTCAACTCTTTCATTGTCGTTTAATGTAATCCAACGCGGTTTTTTTGAAATATATGTTTTTGTTTTATTCTTTATTCCAACTGGTGTTTCACCGTACTCATCCCTAACCTCATTAAGTTGAATACAACTCGTAAATAAACTCATCAACATTAATATGTAGGCTGTAATCTTCATGTTTTTAATATTGCAACTAATGTTTTTAGCTTGGCATTATTGCGGGATTATGAAATACCACCCCTGCTAACGGTGAAACCCTCAGTAAAGCTAAACTTGCAACAAATTTAATTTAAAGTTCCCAGACTTCCAACGGCTTTAGCCCTCATTAGCAAAGCTAATAAATTAGCTTTAAAATCCCACTATTATGCTCATGTGCTGTTAGCATCTGTTTTTTGTATCAGTTTAGAAGGAGTTTTTTCTAAATTTCCTTCTTCCAAATATTAAAGATGAACTTTTATATGCTATTCCCAAACTCCATTCAAAATACCCATTATCCAAACTTTGGTGTACTTTACTATAGTTTATAAAACCGTAACCAACTGTTCCAAAAACAGAAAAGTATCCAGGTTCTTTGATGTCAAAATATTTGTAAAAGGAAGTCCCGATTATTAAACCTCCAGTTTTATTAAAGTCAAATTGTTGATTCAATTCATCTTCATTTATAACAATGAAACTAGAAAAGTTATAACCGACATATGGCTCAATAGAAATCAAATTGTTAAAATCGAAAGAATAACCCACATAGAAATCCTTTTTTACTGGGTTAAGTATAGCGGTTGTTGGAACAATAATCCCATTAAAATTTAATTCTTTTTTAGGAATTACTGACCATGGTTTTATTCTATAACCTATATCTAAATGATTTACAATCAATGTAAAATTGACACATGGACCTCCATGTTGTCCAATCCAATCTGTTGTGTTTTTGCCATAATAGTAATTAGACATACCTAATTCAAATTTCATAGCAATATTGAAAAGCCAATTTTTCTTTTCAATTGAACTACTTATACCTTGACCATGACAAAAAGATATTGTCAATGTTAGAGTTGCTAAGAGTATTAATTGTCTGGCTTTCATTAAAATTGGTGTTAACTTAGTTACATCCTCCCCAAAAACCATCTCACCCCCAAAAATCATATTACAAGATGCCTTTTGTTTCACAATGCGTCTTCAAAAATAAAACAATTTTCTCTATTATCAAAGAGATTTTGTTGAAGATAAAATCGGGGAATTTGAAAGTTTTAGGATGAAATAATTGCTCTTTTTATCTTTGCTTTGCAGTCGCTATTTGTCCGTACTTTCAAAATTATTCTTTAATAGGCTTTAGTTTGATTGTTTTTTGTATGTTGTGTCTGATTTTAACAACTTTTGATTCATAACCATCTTTGTAAATCTTAATTTGTAATGCAGAACACCAAAAGATACCATTTGTTCTACCACCATTAGAAAAACATCCATCTTCATCAGTTTTAGTCGTTCCCCAATCTGAATAGACTAGATCAACTTTAGCATCTTTAATTGGCTTTTTAGTTTTTGAGTCAACTACTTTGCCACCTACTTCGACCAGACAATC